>JAFDEW010000366.1 GCA_019310125.1 Deltaproteobacteria bacterium
TGGAAAGAAAAACCCATCCGTGCATATGGTGAAAACTTGCCTTGGCTTCTGGACTATTCAAAAATCCGGGATCCAAAATTGTTGATCCATTTAAGGCCCGGAGTTCACAGGGTCATGGATCTTGAAATCATTGCCAAACATAAATTACAGGATTCCCGGCAATTCAATGTCATATATGCAGACCTTAAGCCTGCACGGGAACTGGAAAAAATTCCCTTAGACGGCGGCACCACCAGCTTTTATCACCAGAAGGGTCTCCTGAAGGGGTATGTCAAGGGGTCAGTCAAACCTTTGGAATCGATGTTTTTAAGTCTGTTAAGCCTGGATTTTTTTGTGGGAACTGACAAAGTGTATGCGGATCCACAGGAATACGGCAATCCATTTTACACCAGCCTTAAGCCGTGGAACCGTAACGCTTCAGATATGTGTGATTTCGCCGCATTTCTCAAATTCTGGGGTTGGCGACTTTGACGGATTTGTGTGTGGAACGTTTTGCAGCAGCCATTTTTAGCGCGATTCTTTACAGTGCCTGCAGGCATAGGCCTTTTTGGGTGGGACAGGATCACGGAGATGTCCGGCTTTCATAACAACTAAAATATGTTGATCTTTAAAAATATAGATCGTAATTAATACCTAGTCGAGAACAGGTGTAAATAAAGATTGTTGGTGATTTAGCTCAAGCAATCCAGGTTTCAGGTGTCAGTGTTCAGGTGTCAGTTCTTACGTTCGTCCTCCTGACACCTGACACCCGACACCTGAAACCAGACCTTCGAATTCCGATGGAAAGTAATAAATGACCGCTGTTAACCAACATCAGTGAATTACACACGTCGAGAACCAACGAAATGGCACTGGTAGCGGGTTATGAAAAATAATGTAACTGAACTTATAAGCTTGGCGGTTATCCTCGTGCTCATGGTATCCTGCAGTCCGTTCAAACCGAGGGCAAGGCCATCGCCGGCAGGTGAATTACCGCCCACGTTTTCGATGTATACGGCAGCATCCGATCCGGCAAAACGGTGGTGGGAAGAATTCAATGATCCTGACCTGAACGCGCTTATCATTGAAATGCTTTCTGATAATTTAACCTTGAAACAAGCCTGGGCGAGGCTCAATCAGGTCCGGGCGCTGGCCGTTCAGGCCGGTGCAGCACTCTATCCGGACCTTACAGGGACTGCCGGGGCTTCCTATACGCGTCAACGGTCCGGCAACGGCTCTTGGAAGACCGTATCCGATGACAATTATTTCCTGGGAGGTGTCAGCAGCTATGAATTGGATCTGTGGGGGCGAGTTCGTTCCGGACGAAAATCCGCTCTTCTGGAGGCCTCCGCCTCCCGGGAAGATGTGAATGCGGCCGCAATGACTCTGGCGGCAGAGGTTGCCCAGCGCTGGGTGAATATTATTGCTCAGCGGATGCAAAAACGGCTTTTGGAGCATCAGCTTCAAACCAATCTGACATTTTTGGAGCTTATTGAACTTAGATTTCACATGGCCATGGTGTCGGTTCTGGATGTTTATCAACAAAAACAGGTTGTCGAAGCCATCAGTGCGGAAATTCCGTTGGTTGAGGCTCAAGAGCAGCTGCTAAGGCATGAACTGGCACTGTTGCTGGGGAAATTGCCTCGGACTTTCTTGAATATCAGCCGGGAAGAGTTGCCAAAAACCATCGAGATTCCGGCAACAGGACTGCCTGCCGATCTTCTCTCAGCCCGGCCGGATTTGCGGGCTGCCGGGATGCGCTTGTGGGCATCGGACTGGCAGGTGGCGGCTGCACGTGCGGATCGACTGCCGGCGATCAGTCTGACGGCCCAGGCTCACTATGGCGAAGCAGATGTGGACGTGCTTTTCGACAATTGGCTGCTCAGTCTGGCGGGCAATTTGACCGCGCCGATCTTCGACGGCAAACGGCGGGCCGCTGAAGTGGACCGCAGTCTGGCGGTTGTAGATGAAAAGGTGTCGGCATACCGGCAAACGGTTTTAACGGCCATCAAAGAGGTCGAAGATGCGCTTGTGAATGAATCCAAACAGCGGGAGCACATTAATGGGCTCGAGAAGGTCACGGCCACTGCGCGCAAGGCTTTGAAAGAGGCAGGGAATCGCTATCGTAAAGGCCTTACCGATTACCTTCCGGTGCTGACCCAGGTGTTAACAGTTCAGGGTCTCGAAAGGAATTTGATCCAGCAACAGGCAAACCTCCTGGGCGCTCGCATCAGTCTTTACCGCGCCCTGGGCGGAACATGGACGGAATCGCTGACCCATTAAGAATTTTATTTTTACATTGAAAACCTGGTACGTTGGGCCAGGTCAGAGATAGATGGCTCTGCCTTGGAGTTTTGTATTTAAAATAACAAATTCCAAGCACCAAATTACAAATAAATCTCAAATTCCAATATTAAATGATCAAAACCTTCGAGGCCGAGACATTGTTTGGATTTTCGAATTTCGGTCATTGGACATTGTTTGATATTTGTAATTTGATATTTGGGATTTCAATATGTCAATGAACTTCCAACAAAGCAAATCCCCTCTGGAGATAACCAAAGTCAGGTCCTCTGGACCAGGATTTTTATACAGGAATAAAAATGACGGATAGTACGCAGGACAGTGGGTTGACGGGGACACATCCGAAAAGACCACGACCCATCATCAGGATTGTTATATCGCTTGTCATACTCACTATGGGTGTGGGTACGGCGGCTTACCTAAAAAACAGTGCGCCTCGAACCCAGAAGCGGCCGCCGGTCAAGTTGAGTCCGGCGGTTCAGGTCGAAATTGTAAGGCCCTCCGAATATCAGATTGTGGTAAGGGCCATGGGAACCGTGATTCCTGACCGAGAAGTGGTGCTGAAGTCGCGTGTTACCGGAGAGGTCATTGACATTCACCCGGAATTCACGGAAGGCGGGTTTTTTAAAAAAGACATGAAAGTGCTCCAGATTGACCCGTTGGACTACGAACTGGCCCTGGCGCGCCAGCAGAGTGTGGTAGCCGATGCCGAGTACGCCCTCAAACTGGAATTGGGACATCAGGCACCTGGACAAAGCCAGAGCAGAACTGGCGGCAGCCCAGGCCGAACTTAAGACGGCCATGCTGGACCTTGGTCGAACCCAAATCATGGCGCCGTTCAACGCCATGGTTCGTTCTAAATCGGTGGATTTAGGGTCTCAGGTGACCCCCCAGGAATCGCTGGCCGAACTGGTGGGGACCGATGCTTACAGAATCCAGGCGTCCATACCTATCGATCATCTTGGATGGATCCAAATCCCCGATCAAGCCGATGGTTCCGGTTCCAAGGCCCGGATCATTTATGGCCAGGGCCATGAATGCATGGGTAGGGTTACCCGGCTGATGGGAGATCTTTCCACCGAGGGGCGTATGGCCCGCATTCTGGTGGAGATAAAGGACCCGCTGGGTCTGAATGCTGATGATCAGGATCGCGTACCGCTTTTAATCGGCGGGTACGTCCGGGTAGAGATCCAGGGGCGCAAACTTGACAACGTATTTCAAATTCCGCGCACTGCTTTAAGAGATAATTCAAGTATCTGGATTGTCGGTGAAAACCAAACTTTAAAAATCCGGAAAGTAAGTCCGGTTTGGCGTGACGCCGACATCGTCCTGTTGCAAGACGGACTCAACTTCCAAGAACGGCTGATCGTTTCGGATCTGCCTGCAGTAGTGGAGGGAATGTCCGTGCGTGTCGATGCCTTAAAATCGGAAATAAAAAGCGACCCACCCGCTAAAGAAAGCGACGAAAGGGATAGGAGTTCCTCGTATGATCAGCCCGCCGCAAAATGATTCCGAAAAAAAAGGGGCGATTGCCTGGATGGCCGGCCATTCCGTAACGGCCAACCTTGTCATGCTGATACTTTTGGTTGGCGGGCTCTATTTGGGCATTCGGATCAAAAAGGAAGTTTTTCCTTATTTTGAACTGGATCGGGTTCAAATCACCGTCCCCTATCCCGGTGCCAGTCCCCAGGAAGTGGAAAGGAGTATCATTCTGGCCATAGAGGAAGCCGTCCAGGGATTGGAAGGGGTCAATGAAGTTCGGTCATCTGCCAGAGAAGGAGTTGGAACGGTTAGCGTGGAGATGATTGAAGGGGAAAATCTTCAAAGGCTGGCCCAGGAAATCCAGAGCGAGGTGGACCGGATTACGTCCTTCCCGGAAGAAGCCGAAGAGCGGCAGGTGGTGATTGTTTCCAGAAAGCGGTATGTGGTTTCGCTGGCACTCTATGGAGATCAGAGTGAGGGGGTTTTGCGTGAATATGCCGAATATTTACGGGACCGATTGCTTCAGGATCCGGACATCACCCAGGTGGAACTGACAGGTGTGCGCAACTATGAAATCAGCATCGAAATTCCCCAGAATATACTCCGGACTTATAATCTTACGCTTGAGGAGGTTGCTCAACGGATCGGCAGGACATCCGTGGAGCTTCCCGGCGGCGCCGTGAAAACCCCGGGGGGCGACGTCCTGGTGCGCGTTAAGGAACGCAAGGATTTCGGGCATGAATTTGGAAAGATTCCGATTATTACGGCCAACGACGGAACCCAGGTTCTGCTTGAAGATATCGCCGATATTAAGGACGGATTTGAAGAAACCGACAATGCTGCTACTTTTAACGGCAAGGCCACAGTGATGATCGAAGTCTTCCGGGTCGGAGATCAAACCCCTGTTTCGGTATCCAATGCCGTTAAACAGGTTGTGGCTGAAGTCAATCAGGAATTACCTCCCGGGATGGCGGTTGTTCTTCGCAATGATCGGTCGGATATTTATCGCCAGCGCATGGGACTGTTGATCAAAAACGGGTTTATGGGGCTGGGACTGGTGTTTGTTTTGCTGGCATTGTTTTTGGAAACCCGGCTCGCTTTCTGGGTGGCTTTAGGCATTCCCATCTCTTTTTTGGGTTCCCTTTTACTGTTACCGACCATGGACGTTAGTATTAACATGGTCTCCATGTTCGCGTTTATTGTCACCCTCGGCATCGTGGTGGATGATGCCATCGTGGTCGGGGAAAATGTCTATCATCACTATCAACGCGGTGTTCCCTGGCTGGAAGCCGCTGTTTCGGGAACCAAAGAAATCGCCATGCCGGTTACCTTCAGCGTA
>JAFDEW010000367.1 GCA_019310125.1 Deltaproteobacteria bacterium
TTTCCCACCAATGACTGTGCCATGTGAATTCTATCGCCCAAACTGGTCGAGGTCGGCCGGCACATTAACATAGAGCTGCTTACCCTGTCGGAGGTAAACCGCATTTCCGGGGAGCAAGGGAATTTTGAGGTCAGTGTGACGCAGCATCCCCGTTACGTGGATATGGACAAGTGCATTGCCTGCGGCCTGTGTGCTGAAAAATGCCCTAAAAAAGTACCGGATGCCTACGACGGCAATTTGAGCAAGCGCAAGGCCGTCTATGTGCAATACGCCCAAGCGGTTCCGTTGAAATACGTTATTGATCCGGACCAGTGCATTTATTTCAAAAAAGGCAAATGCAAAGCCTGCGAGAAATTTTGTCCCGCCCAGGCCATAAACTTTAACGATCAGGAAAGGGAACTCACCCTGAACGTGGGGGCGGTTGTTCTGGCTCAGGGGAGCCGGGCTTTTGATCCGGCGGTCCACGACACCTTCGGCTACACCAAACACCCCAACATTGTCACCAGCCTGGAGTTCGAGAGAATTCTCTCGGCTTCCGGCCCCTATGGCGGTCATCTGGTCCGGCCTTCGGATAAAAAAGAACCGGAAAAGATTGCCTGGCTGCAATGCATCGGGTCCCGGGATGAACACCCGGGCGCCAAAGGATACTGCTCCGGAGTCTGCTGTACGTATGCCATCAAGGAAGCCATGCTGGCCAAGGAACACAGCAGCCACGATCTGGACACGGCCATTTTTTATATCGACATTCGCACGTACGGAAAAGATTTTGAACGGTATTATAACCGCGCAAAGGATGACGGCGTCCGGTTTGTCAAATCCAAGATCACCCACGTTTCCCCGGTTGACGGAACCGGCACGCACCTGATCCGCTATGTGGATGCTTCGGGCAAAAGAGTGGAAGAAGCATTCGACATCGTGGTTTTGTCCGTGGGCCTGATGGTCGGCAGGCAAGGCGCGGAGCTGGCGCAACGGCTGGGGGTTGATCTGAATCACTACAATTTTGCCGAAACCGGCAGTTTTGAGCCGGTTGCCAGTTCAAAGCCCGGGATTTATGTTTGCGGGGCTTTTCAGGCGCCCAAGGATATTCCGTCTTCGGTGATCGATTCCAGCGCGGCCGCGGGCGTGGTGGGAAGCCAACTGGCCGAGGCCCGGTGGTCCCTGACAAAGACGGAATCCGTGCCCGAGGAGATTGATCTTAAGGGTAAGCCTTCCCGGGTGGGAGTGTTTGTGTGCCGCTGCGGAACCAACATCGCCGGTGTTGTGGATGTGCCCGCCGTGGTGGAATTTGCGAAAACCTTACCCGGTGTGGTGTATGTGGAAGAAAACCTGTTCAGCTGCTCACAGGACACCCAGGACAAAATGACCCAGGTCATTAAAGAACATGAGCTGAATCGGGTGGTTGTGGCCGCCTGCACCCCCAAAACCCATGAACCGCTGTTTCAGGAAACCTTAATCAATGCGGGCATTAATAAATATCTGTTCGAGATGGCCAATATCCGGAATCAGTGTTCCTGGGTGCACAAAAATGATCCGGAAAAAGCAACGCGAAAGGCAAAAGATCTGGTGAGAATGGCGGTGTCCAAAGCCGCGCTTTTAGAACCGTTGGCCGAATCCGCCATGGCGGTCAATCATTCGGCCCTTGTCATCGGAGGCGGCGTAGCCGGCATGACCGCGGCCAAGACCCTGTCCGGGCAGGGATTTCATACGTTTTTAATTGAAAAGACCCATACGCTTGGGGGCCGCGCGCAACAGGTTCATGAAACCTGGCGCGGGGAAGATGTTCAAGGGTATTTGTCCGGGCTGATCCATTGGGTTGAGTCGGACCGGAACATCGATGTTTTTTTAAATTCCCGAATCACCCAGGTGGAGGGTTTTATCGGGAATTTTAAAACCACCATTACCACCAACGGTCAAAGCAGCGTGCTGGAGCACGGGGTCACCCTTATTGCATCGGGCGCCTCCGAGTTAAAGCCGGATCAGTATTTATACGGCCAGGATTCCCGTGTGGTGACCGGCTTGGAGTTGCAGCAGCGGTTTATCGACAAGGATCCGGCGTTGGAACGCCTGGATACCGCCGTATTTATCCAGTGCGTGGGCTCGCGCATTCCGGAACGACCGTATTGTTCCAAGGTCTGCTGTACCCAGTCCATCAAAAGCGCCCTTGAGCTCAAAAAGATCAACCCGAAAATGAACGTTTTTGTTCTGTACCGGGATCTGCGTGCCTATGGATTACGGGAAGATTTATATCGCAAGGCCCGGTCCCAAGGGATCGGATTTATTCGCCGGGACATGGACAAGGAATTGACCGTAGGCGTGGACGAAGAGGATCTAAAGGTGACCTTTGCGGACCGGGTTCTGGGACGATCCATGGAGATCCTGCCGGATCTTTTGATACTGGCATCCGCTATTGTGCCTGACGCAAAAAATCCTTTGGCCCAGCTTTATAAAGTATCCCTTAATGACGACGGTTTTTTTGCCGAAGCCCATGTCAAACTGAGGCCCGTGGATTTTGCCACGGACGGCATTTTTGTCTGCGGCTTGGCTCACGCACCCAAATCCATAGATGAATCCATCACCCAGGCACAGGCCGCAGCCGCAAGAGCGGTGACCGTTCTGTCAATGGAGAACATCAAAATGGGAGGCATTGTCTCCCATATCATTCCCGAACGATGTTCCGGATGCATGGGATGCATCAATGTCTGTCCTTTTGGCGCCATCACATTTGACCCGGAGAAGTTTGTGGCCAAAGTTAACCCCGCCCTTTGTAAGGGCTGCGGCGCCTGTTCGGCAGCATGCCCGTCAGAGGCTCCGGCGCTGATGGGATTTGACAACAATCAACTTTACGCTCAGATAAAAGGCGCCTTGAGCGGGTGATTTTAGTAAATTGTGACACCTAATAAATGATGAACTTGTAAAAAGTCCGATTTAGACGGTTTCGTAAAAAGTTCAAATTCAAGGCGTGCAAATTTTGTAATCATGAGGCGTACTTTTCGTACGTTGAATGATTGCGAAATGCAGCACAACGGGACTTTTTACGAGACCGTCAATAAATGTCTAAGGAGAGCGATGTGAAAGAAAATAGTTTTGAGCCCAGGATAATCGCGTTTATGTGCAACTGGTGTGCCTATGGCGCCGCTGATCTGGCAGGCGTGAGTCGCATGGAGTACCCAAGCAATATTCGTCCGATTCGGGTCATGTGCTCGGCGACCGTATCCCCTCACCACATTTTGAGGACCTTTCAAAGCGGGGCTGACGGGGTTTTGGTGGGCGGTTGACACGTAGGCGACTGCCATTACCTGTATGGTAATTACATGACCATCAAGCGGATGACGTTTCTGCAAGAGATTTTGAAATTTATAGGATTGGAGGGCCGCCTGCACCTGGATTGGATATCTTCGGCCGAAGCCCAAAAGTTTGTCCGGGTGGTCACCGATTTTACCGAAAAGATCAAATCATTGGGCCCAAGCCCTCTGTCGGGTGAGCTTAACCTGGCCGTCGTCGAGAAAGAATGCCAAGCAAGTGTGGAAGCCGAAAGCGTGGAGGAAGGATAATATGGAAGAGCAGATAAAAGAATGGCCCGAACCTTTCAGCACTACCGGAGATAAGACCGGCACCTTTGACAATTTGCGAGATCAGGTGAACGCATGGCTCAAAGAGGGTAAAGTGGATATCTTTTTAGGGTACAAGATGGTTCAAGGACATCCCCTGCCCCATTGCTTTACCAAGGAAAATCCGGATGAGGCCGATGAGTTGATTGTTGGCAAGGCGCGGTATTCCCTTGAAAAGATGGCTGCAAATATCGCCGCCCAACGTCCGGAGATAAAGATCGGCCTTCTGGTTCGTGATTGCAACCAGCGTGCCCTGAATGTTCTTTATGTCTGGAACCAGTTGAATCCGGATCATGTGGAAACAATAAATATAAACTGCTGTCCTTCCAAGCTCAAGGAACATGGAGATTGTTCTTATCTTGCGCCGCAACGATCAGGATCTTATAAGAAACAGGTGGGAATCGACAACAACATGGATGTTGAGGATGTCGAAGAATTCAGCCAGGAAGAACGGTTTCACCGGTGGATGTATGAATTTGAAAAATGCATCAAGTGCTACGGATGCCGGAATATTTGTCCGGTTTGTTTCTGTCAGGAATGCAG
>JAFDEW010000368.1 GCA_019310125.1 Deltaproteobacteria bacterium
CAATGTTGCTTATCCATGCCCGTTCAATTTGCTTATTATACAGGAATCGGCTGGGGTGCATTGCCAGTTTGTTAATTGCTATCCAAGACTTTTTGGTTTCAGGTTTCAGCTAATTCGTTTCTTACTCCTGACACCTGAAACCTGATTGCAAGGCTTTCGTTCAAAAAATGAATAAGTTAATGGGTGAAAACCATTTTAACAAATCGGTAATGCTCCCATCGGCTGTGAGTTGACACGGAACTGTCGAGGAATACCGGTTTCCTGACACAAGTTAATTTACGACTAAAACTGAAATATCTTTTGCCAAGTTGAACACTTTCTGTGAAACGCTCCCGAGAATAAAATCCTTAATTCCGGACAGGCCCCTTCTTCCCAAGACAATGACATTATAACCGGACTCGGCTTCTTTAACAATATCCCTGGCCACTCCGCTTTTTTTAAACCCTGACTTTACAGTGATATTGTTTTCATCAAATCCTGCATCCATAAGTATGTTTTTGGCTTTCTGTACCGCATGGTTCACCAGTTCCTTTTTTTTCTCTTCCAGCAAACAGAAGGAGCTCTGTTGAGATTTAAAATAAGGGGTTAGCTCCGGACTGTTCATTTCACACAAGGTCGCAGTGTCCGGAATGACATTAAATAACGTAATCTTGTTATCCGTTGTAAATGAATTAGCGATAAATTCAACTGCTCGCACAGCGTTTTCAGAATCGTCAATCGCCACTAATATTTTTTTATTCATGGGTCGGTTCCTCCTTTGAGTGTTTTAAGCCTATATCTTCCATCTTCTACCTCAATAATATGATCCGGATCAAGAGATTTTGTATTTTTTTAGATACTGATTGCAGCCGGATTGGAATCTGTAGCATTCATAACGTATGGGGTTTTATGGTTTTTCTTATCTTTGTTACAATCTGGAAAAAAAGTTATTATAAAATCCAGGTAAAGATATTAGGAAGCGGGATAATTGATCTGTTTTAAGGTATCCCTGATTTTTTCCAGGGTAGACGGATCGCCCCATTCAACACTAATGCTTTTGTTTTCAGCATCACCTTCCACGGATATGACGCCTTCCAATTCACTCAATTGGTTTTTAATGGTCATTACGCAATGGTTGCAGGAAATATTCGGAACGGTAAAAGTCTGTTTTGTCATTTTAGTGCCTCCTTTTTTAAATTTTTTTCTCACATGCTGCATGAGAAAAATGGAGGATAAAGAGATGTCTGTTAAAGCGAGGAAAAGGGCAGTTTAACGTCTTGCCCAGGACTAAAGATGGCAGCCACCGGTACAGTGGGCTGCTCTTGGTATCATAAAACGCTTCATAGATTTCACCTCCTTTTGCTTTGTCAGAGTAATGCTTACAGTTATTTGGGAGTGCTTTTTGTCTTTCGATAGAAAGACGGTGACAGGGAGTAATACGGATCATCGCATGCCTGCGATAAAAGAACGTCCGCAGCTGATTTGTGATCCTGTTTATGTCGGCAATCCAAACAACTCCAGCATTCCCAGTAATGTTTACTTGCATGATCCAGGCAGCTTCTGTAATAAGGACAAAAGACATTTCTATATCCTTTGTTGTGAACCGGGTTTTTATCTTTTCCCATGGTTGTCTCCTTGGCTTAATCTGGAAAATCTCTGATTTTAGTCAGGCAAGCTTTTTCCTTAAAATAGTGATACATTGTGGTGATGTCAATTTTTTTTAAAAAAAAAGAACCGGTGATCTTTAACAAAAATCCTCATTTATGGATGGACACTATTTTATACATGAAAATATTATTTTCGTTCAGGCACCATTAAGGATAACCCGATATTTTTTGAGAAAATCCACCGGATTATATGATAATTTTGCCTTACGAAGACCTTGGTTATCAAGGTCCTGTTCACGATTTACCCATTCAAATTCATTTCCCGAATGTTCAAGAAACATCTGATTGATCGCCTGATAAACTCCTTTATAGTCCTGGTTTCCTTTTTCAAAATGAATCACAAGTGTATCTTTTGTGAAACCTTCGGCGATGGTATACGCCACCATTTGTTGATCGACGATGATTGCAGCGCCTGTGAGGACTTGTAGGGTTTCCCATTTGCTTAAAATTCTTGAAATGGCACGGTTTTCAGCGGTCAGCACCTCAGACGACTCACAGTCGCGCCAGACACACCAGTCTTCCTGCATTTGCATAGCCTTATGGATCATATCTGTCCCAAAAGGAACATATTCAAAGTCATAGTTTTTCTTGAACTGATTCAACAGATTCTTCTTTTTATGGAAACGCTTGCCTTTGAGTTCGATGAGGTCATTAACAGAGTAGAGATAATCCCAGTCTCCTCTTGATTCCTCAATAGTAATAAGAGGGCTAACTGTGTCTTTCCATATCTGAAGTAAGGACTCGGGGATGCGGCTGAATATGGTGTTGGTGGTAAAATGTTCATCAAAACACCTCCTCCAGTCAACACCCTGCCATAAGCCCACAGGCGCCCAGTATAATTTTTCCGGAACCGTCTGCTTAATCCAGACAAGCTTATCCGACCATGCCCAGGTGAGTCCGTATTCCTCCGCCCACCCCCACAAGTTCACAAAACTATAGTCAGAAGTTTTTTGCGAACACATGGAAAAATATTCCGAGTACTGTTTTTGTTTATCCAAAGTTATGGGTTCAAAAATTAAAGACATATGCCGTCAAACCCCCGAATAGATATTTTTAGTAATTAAATTATTAAAAAGTGAAGCAAACTTTATGCCAACATGTATTTTTCCGGTGCATTAATGTATGATAGTGTTAATCCGGTTGTTTTGGCTATACCAGTTCTACCTTTTGCAGATTTATGTTCACAATATGCTGGCACAGAATTTGCTCCTGTCATGAGAAAAACAGGTTTGAGTCCATCTTTTTGCAACCCCTTTAAAATATTTTGGAAATTGTTAGGTTGTGAAAAATTTGAGAAAAACAGTAAGGAGAGGATCATGGGAAAACATCTCGTACTAGTGGGCGGCGGCCATGCCCATATGGTGACACTCGCGAAGTTA
>JAFDEW010000369.1 GCA_019310125.1 Deltaproteobacteria bacterium
CTGGCACAGGTTTTGCTTATTTAGTGCCTGAACGAAAACTGTCTTTTCCGCCAATATCTGCGTCAGACTCAAATTTTAATCCTCGAAATACGACCAGTATTCCTGTGGTTAAAATTTTCGTCTTCCCCTCCGGGGCGTAGGCCTTACGGGCCGGAGGCTTGATCTTAACGAAAAATCCTAGTTTTCGTTCGGGCACTATTGAATAAAAAAAGGGGGCACTAAAAAATGCAAACAACCAACTCTGTTCAAAGCTTTAAAAAGATCCATCACACTGTAGGAAAAGAACTTCATGATGACCCAGTGTTTTTCCTCAAAGGTGTCATTATTGGCTGCATTATCAGTCTGTTTTTGTGGGTCATCATATTCCGGATCATCATCTGATTATTGACACGCATCGGCTTTAGGCAGTTTGATGAAGCCCAAACATAGATCCCTTTATGAAATTTTTATTCTCTATTCAAGACGCGACAATGTCTTTCCCAAAAGCAAGCTTCGCCGATTTTTATCTATGGGCGAATCCCCATGAAAATGACAACCCGAATATTTCCGCTCCACCTATCCGCACCGCTGAAAGAAAAGCAGATGCGGCCCATTCATTCATGCCCGCTTTTGTCACCAGGTCGCTGTAAAATTTGGTATCGACTCGTTTTCTCTCAATTTTATTCCCAAGTTCACCATACCCGTAGCAAAGATCATGCGGCAAACAGCATTTATAGGTAATGTCCGCCCAATTGCAGCCGGTAAATAAGCCCATTAATTCATCCGGCAACCCCGAACATCCGTCGAATTTCCAATCCTTATAGCCCTCCGGATTGGCTTCGATACGTTTAACCAGATAATCGAGACCGAAATGTCGACATAATTCCAATGCTTCTATTGTGTTTATTATATTCCCAATTTTTGGTAACTTCATTTTTATCTCCCGGTTTCTAAATGGCTCCCTAACATCTTCATACCCGCGTCCAAGGGCGCCATCACTGCCAACTCAAATTTATACTCCGGATTATAGGGGCACATCCTCTTTTTGCAACACTTTGGGCTGTCCATTGTTCCAGTCCATCACCCGTATGAAATGCCTACATGCTTCGCGGTCTTTTTGGGATTCCACCCATGTGCAGCGTTTTTCATCGTCGCACCATGTACCGCAATTGGCGTAAATCCGGTCTTCTACAAACCATTTATCCTTATCCAGTTTCCAATCGTGACTGTGTCCGAAAATAACAACATTGGTGTCGCTTTTCTTGCACAATCGGTCGGCCAAGTTTTCCAAAAAACCGATTTCAGCGAACAGCGCCTTAAAGGCCACGCCCGCTCCGTATGTTTCCTGCCATTGATCATACAGGGCCGCATATTTCTCCTTGACCTGTCCGGCGGTCACAAAATCGGCTTTGCCGTTTCTCTTGGACATGTATATCTTGGTTGTTTCCTTTAGACCGGCCTCCTCCAGAACCGCCTCAAAAACACTTGCGGCGAGTCTCTGGGGCCCAAGGGTTTCCAACAGGTCGTCGGCATACGTCCAGTAATGACGATCCGCTGACCCTGTATCGCGGGATTTGGTTGCAACGACCCGGCTAATAAAATAACCCAGAGGCAACCGGTTGCCGGGGCTATTGATGGTATCCGGTGCATTGAACATTGCATAGGCACTCCCGTGTTCGGCTCTCAGACGACTGCTACGATACACACTGTTATAAAGAGCTGTGCCGCCAAAAATCATTTCAGGAAAGTGTTTTCCAACCAATTCCCGATTTACACCCATATCATGGTTGCCAGGTAAGTAGAGGACCGAGATCTTTCTATTTTTAGCTAATTTTTTCAACGCTTGAACGATTTCCTTGTTGATGGGGGCCTTCACGATGGACTCAAGAGAAGGCGGCACCATATCGACGGGATATACCCAGTCATCAAGCAAATCGCCGATGATGATGACTTCTTGAACGGTATCCGGGTCATTTATATAATTTAAAAACGCAGCAAATCGTTTGGCTTCATCTGGCCCAAGCCATTCGTAGGGATGTTCGCCTTTGGCCGCTTGAAATCCTTTGCCGGCGTTCATATGAATATCGCTGATATAGATTCTTCTTTTATCCATTGCGTTACCTCCTTTTTTCTGAAAGATGTAATAAATCCTCGTATAAGAAATCAGATTTTTAATTTGATTTCATAGGACACATCCCTGAAGAGTTTGCCTCCGATCCCTTCAACTCCTTTACATGGAAACACGACCGAATCCTAACAGACGGTCAATGCGACTCAGAACATAGTCGAATATCCGAACCGGCGCAGGGAATCCACCTTTATTTCCCTCAACAGTATATAAAACCCCCCCTTCAGACAGACTGTGCACCAGTCCGATGTGGCCCTTCCAGCCGTCCGGCTGTCCTCGCCACCAGACAATGATGTCACCCGGCTCCGGAAGTATCCCTTGGCTCACTTCATAGGTCCATTTCTTTCGTTTGAACTGGGTTCGGATATCCCGTGCGCCGAGGCTGTATCGGAACGGAAGGCCTTCCCTATGCCGGGAAAAGCACCAGCTCACAAAAGCGGCGCACCAGTTGGCCGGCGGATCCACGATGCCGTTAAGGTATTTCTCCACCCAAGGGCCGCTGTTGTTAGTAACCTCCTCTTTTGCGCCTGAAGCCATTTCTGACAATGCGATCTCCAATGCAGAGCGTCCGCGGGGACTTCCGCCCACTGGAGGCATCCGGGTGAGAGGATCAGCAACAGGCTGACTAAGGATGTCGGTATTGTCCGGATGTTCCAGTGCCCACCAGGTCATAGGCCCCACGATTCCGTCGACAACCAGGGGACAGCCATGCTTGCATCCAATAATTGCATAACAGACTCCTGTGGAGGAATTGGACCTGAGTTATTGAATATCCTTAGTTAACTGAATTTCAGTATGTTATACTGCACAAAAAATTGTGCATTCCTGCCCTGGAAAATGTGCAAAAGTGAACAAAGGCTTAAAAATAACATCTTTAAATCTATATGATTTCAATCAGCTATTAGCCTGGTGCGGGAG
>JAFDEW010000370.1 GCA_019310125.1 Deltaproteobacteria bacterium
CATATATGGCAGTTATGCTGCCACTATAGGCCATGTCTCTTTATTTTTCTGTAGAATGTGCGCGGTGGGAGTTCAAGACTGGCAGCAGCCTTTTCCCGGTGCCACTGATTGGCTTCCAAAACTTCGACTAGGAGATTTTTCTCGAAATTCTCTGTGGCTTTTCTAAAAGAAATATTTTTTTTATTGGCATACGCTTTTGTAGCCTCATCAGATTCGGAATCTTCCGTTTCGGTTCGCGGGATGATGTCAAACTGGTTCAAAGTGAGATATCGATAAATAACATTTTGAAGTTCTCGAACGTTTCCAGGCCAACTGTAATTGAGCAAAACCTCATGCATTTTCCCACTCAAAGGTCGAGTTGATTTACCTTTAGCGAAAAGATTTATGAAATAATCTACCAACAAGGGGATGTCTTCTCTGCGCTTTCGTAACGGCGGCAGATTAATCGGTAAAATGTGAATTCTGTAAAAAAAGTCCTCTCGCATTAATCCTTTCTCGATTTGCTTTTCAAGGTTGCGATTGGTTGCGGCGATAATGCGGACGTCGGAGTTCTTCTCCTGATTTGCTCCAACAGGAGTATATCCTTTGCTTTCTAATACCCTTAAAAGCTTTACTTGCATGTTCAGACTGATTTCGCCCAGTTCATCTAAAAATAGGGTTCCGCCGTCAGCAATATCAAAATAACCGCTTTTGTCTGCATTGGCTCCTGTGAAAGCTCCTTTTCTATAACCAAAAAATTCACTTTCCATCAGGTTTTCCGGTATGGCGCCGCAGTGGACCGGGACAAATTTTTTGCCCTTACGGTCGCCCATTTCGTGAATCTCTCCTGCCACCATCTCTTTGCCTGTTCCAGACTCGCCGTACACGATAACATTTGCGTCCGTAACAGCTGCCTTTAAAATGAGTTCATACACTTCCTGCATTTTTGCCGATGATATTACCGAACTTATATCTATCTTTAATATTCGATCGTAAACGAATATTTTCTTCCCGTAGATATGATTCTCGCTGCTGTAATTCTTCCGTCTCCCGTTTTTGCTGAGTAATGTCTGTCATGATGCCTTCGATGAGTATCAACGTTCCTTCCCGATCAAAAACCAAGCGGGCATGCACAGACACCCAAATCTGAGTTCCATCCTTACGATAAAACTGAGTTTCAAATCCTGAGACTTCCTTTTGGGTTTTAAGTAACCGTATGAAATCGTCCCTGACTTTTTTCGAGATATAGAGCTGTTTACTGATATTTTTAACCGTTGCCATTAACTCCTGCGCTGAATCATATCCTAAAATACGCGCCATGGCCGGATTAGCGCTGACAAAACGACCTTGTGGTGTTGTCTGATAAATACCATCAACCGCATTTTCAAAAATCTGTCTGTATTTTTCCTCGCTTTCACGTAACTCGTCTTCCGTTTTCTTTAGCTTGCTCAGATCAGTACCCATACCCAAAAGGTATTTTCTATTATTATTTATCATTCGCATGGCGGTAAAATAGTATGGAACCTTTTCCCCGCTTTTGATGAGCAAATGACCTTCAGCATCCGAATTCCCTCGAGTAAAAGTCTCCTTTACTCTTGCAGCGATGTATTTTTTTTCTTCTTCGTTGAACCAGTCCAATATTTTCCGGTGAGAGATTTCCTCGGCGGAAAACCCGGTTAGAATTTCGTGATTTTTATTCCAGCGAACAATATTTCCATCCTCATCATAAAGGTAAAAAATGCCCGGAAGACTGCTTAGCACCTTTTCAGAAAACTTTTTTTCTTTTTCAAGGTCTTTTGCCACCCGCTTGCTTTCTTCAACATTCTTCTCTAACTGCTTGACTCGTTTTAACAACTCTTCATAGGTCGGCTTCTTATCCATTCTGGTATCCTTTATGAGATGTATATTGGATATGGGTTCCGCTGATAATATTTATCAGTTTAAGGGACGCTTTTTTGAAAACTATCCCCTCATTTTTGATGTACGCTGTGTTGTAATGTCTGAGAGTTCACCATACTTGCATAATACTTTAATCTCGTCATTTTCAAGCATATCAAAGGTATTTTTCAATAATACTTTTTTACGGTATTTCAGAATCCAGATCAGATGATACTTGCAATCCCACTTGGTATGACTTAAGCTACGAAAATCATTCATCGAAAGCCTCCTTACTTGTAAACTTTGAGCGGTTCACTTGTTTGTGAGGCTTTCGTATATTCCCGTAAATGTCAAACTCTGGGAGTCTCCCCGGCAAAGCCGGGGGTTTACCCATGATTAATTAGAGCAATGTTTCGAAGTGTGGGTCATAAACGTCTAATACTTCCCTTTCAAAAGATCCTTTCTTTAATTAATTTTAACTGCGTTCCGATTGGCTTGCTAACCCCGAAGTAAACTGAGGGGTTAGCGCTTTCTGTTGCAATTCGATTTCTCACAGATTTCAGGTACGTATTTCTTCAAATAGGCAACTATACCGGATCACAAAATATTCGTGTTACGGCAACTCTTTTAGCCATGAACCATCCTTGATCCAACGGGCTCTGAGTTCGTCCAGTTCACCGGACTCTTTTAAGGTGTCTATAAAGTTGTTTACCCAGTTAGTCAAATGGGGATCTCCGGCCGGTAATGCAATACCCAACGGTTCATAGGTAAAGGGGGTAATTATTGAAATTAAACCTTGGTCCGGGTGTCGGAAAAGAGAAACCAGACAAATCTGGTAATCCGCAACCAGGGCATTCACTTTATCCTGCAGAACCATTTCCACCGCATCATCATAATTTTTGGTTGTCATCAGTTGGGCCATGGGCATTATTTCTTTGACCAGTGTTTCACTGGTAGAGCCTTCCAACGCCACAAAACGCATGTCAGACAGGTTCAGTTCAGACGCATCTTTACTCGAAATAATGTGTTTATGCTTCGTCAAAAACGCTTTGCCGGAAATGATATACGGCCCGGCAAAGGCCACCTTCAAATTGCGTTCCGGTGTGATGGTCATCCCGGAAATAACCATATCAACCTCACCCGCCTCCAGAGCCGGTAAGAGTTCCGAGAATGGTTTTTTCACGAGATTGAGCTCTACTCCCATGGCTGCGGCAAAATAGTGGGCCATATCCACCTCAAGACCCATGATTTCCCCTTTTTTGTCTGTCATATTCAAAGGCGGCATATTCCCGGCAGTTCCAACGACCAACTCTCCTCTTTTCAAAATCTTATGGATGGTCGGAGAGCTTTTTTCAAAGCCCATCATATGTGCACATGCTGAGGTGAATACCCATACCAATAACAACACGAAAAACAGCTTTACTCTTTTCATTTGGCCTCCTTTGTTTTAATTGAAGTGTTTACCGATCAGATCTGGTTTATATGAAGATGGGGCGGATAACCATCTTACCTGCCCCATCTTAACCTGTATGGTCATTAATAACCGGATAGGATTTATTTAACCGGCGTTAATGTAACCCTTCGGTTTTTGGCACGGCCTTCCTCGGTGTCGTTGCTTACGGCCGGCATGGTCAACCCAAAGCCCTTGGTCGTAAGCCGTTCCGCTTCAACGCCTTTATCCACAAAATATTCCATGACAGCTTTGGCACGTCTTTCAGAAAGATTCATATTGTAAGCGGCAGGACCAATATTATCCGTATGACCATCAATCTCAACCTTGATCTCCGGATTCTTTTTCAGTATTAAGACCGCCTCATCAAGCATGGGAAAGGCTTCGGACTTAATTTCAGCACTGTCAAAGCCATACATCACCACCGCTGCGTAGGTCCAGCAACCCCTTGCATCCACGGTGGCTCCCTTAGGCGTATTCGGGCATTGATCCTTATCGTCCGTCACGCCGTCACC
>JAFDEW010000074.1 GCA_019310125.1 Deltaproteobacteria bacterium
AGAAGGCGGTTTAACGGCGGTAAGGCGATGGCTTGATCTTCGAGGACTTCGGCCATAATCCCTCCCATACCAAACAAAACCACCGGCCCGAAATCCCGATCCCTTTTGGATCCTAAAATGAGTTCATACTCCGGGCTGAGCATGGTCTGAATGGTTACCCCTTCAATTTCGACCTCAGCATTGCAGGATCGGGCGCTTGTCATGATTTTTTTAAACGAGTCCTCAACTTCAGACTCATTTTTTAAATTGAGCAACACCCCATTAACATTGGATTTGTGAGGAATATCCCGGGAACAAATTTTCATAGCCACGGGGAAACCTATTTCCCGTGCTTTTTCCGCTGCTTGTTCACCCGAGACAGCTAGTTTCGTAAGATTTACTGAAATGCCGTAGGCTGAAAGCAGATCCTTGGACTCGATTTCCGTGAGAAGAAAATTCTTTTTTTTAATGCCCTGGTCCAATAGGATTTGAGCTTTTTCATGATCAAATTCTATCTTTTTAGGAAGATTGGGCGGTATCTCCTGAAGCAGTTTAATGTTTTTGGAATATCGATATAGATTCATAAATGCTTGTACGGCACGTTCAGGCGAATCAAAGGTCGGGATGCCTTCGTGATTAAAGATTTCCTTTCCTTTTTCTACATCTTTCCCACCCATCCATGACGTAAATACAGGATAAGGCTTGCCTCTCAAGTTACCCGATAGGGTTTCAGCCACATGAGTCGGGCGGGTCATGGCTTGAGGGGTGAGTATAATCAAAAGCCCTTTCACTTCAGAAGCTTTCAGACAGATGTCCACCACTCTTTGATAACGTTCCGGAGTAGCGTCTCCCAGAATATCAATCGGGTTGGTTCGGCTCCAGTGAGGTGGAAGCAATTCATCCAATTTCCGGATGGTTTCGGGGCGTAACGCAACCGGGTCAACGCCGTAATCGAAAAGTGCATCCGCAGCCATAACCCCCGGGCCACCGGCATTGGTGATAATTGCAAGTCCGGGACCCAAAGGCCGCGGCTGTTTGGCCAGAAGTTCCGCACAGTCAAAAAGTTCTTCAAAAGTTTTGACCCGAACAATTCCCGCTCGATCGAAGGCTGCATCATAAACAGCATCTTCTCCGGCAAGAGAACCGGTATGAGTCGCAGCGGCTTTGGCGCCTGCCTGCGTACGTCCCGCTTTTACCGCAATAATCGGTTTTACCCGAGATACCGCCCGGGCGGCACTCATAAAATTCCTGAACCGGCTCAGGCTTTCAATATACATAATTATACTATTAACTTGATAATCTCCGCCCAGATAATCGATGATGTCTCCAAAATCCACATCCAGCATCGAACCGAGACTCACAAAATACCTAAACCCGATTTGTTCTTTGATGGAAAGGTCAAGAACGGAGGTACAAATTGCACCGCTTTGAGAAATGAAGGCCATGTTCCCGGGAAGCGGCATATGACTTGCAAAGCTGGCATTGAGTTTGGCCTGGCTGCAAACAATCCCAAGACAATTGGGACCGATAATGCGAAGGCCCGAGTCCCTGGCTTCATTCTTGATGGCCGACTCCAGTTCCCGGCCTTTTGTTCCGGTCTCCTTTCCTCCTGCTGAAATGATAATGAGGCCTCCCGCCCCGGCATTTTTACATTCTTTAACGATTTGAGGGGCCGAGGCGATTGGAGTGGCCATGATCACAAGATCAACGGGGGATTCGAGTTCTAAAAGCGAGGGGAATGACTCTCGGTCCCATATGGTTTTGTGACGCGGGTTAATCGGATAAACTTTTCCCGGATATCCCTCCTGAATTAAATTGCGCATAAGGGCCGAACCAATGCTTCCGGATCTTTGGCTGGCCCCCACAACTGCAATGGATTCGGGATGAAATATTTTATCCAGATTAATAGCGCTCATGATCCAAAAACCTTCTATCTAACCCGGACAAGCCGGAACCAAACAGGTTAATCTACTTGAAGCAGATATTTGGGGTGATAACGTTTTTGAATATCGAATATCGAATAACAAATAATGAATGACGAAGGATGGAATCGCTTCGCTCTGGTTTTTTTATATTAATCAAAATGCTTAAATACCTTACTTCGACATTCGAAATTCGATTTTCATTATTCGACATTCGTTACAAAATTATTTTTTGAGATAAAATGCACAAAATTTACAACTAAGCGCCTAAGTCACCACCCACACCGCTCTATTTCTAATGGTCTGAATTACCTTCTTGCTGACTCTTCCCATAAAAAATTCCTCCACCCTGGATAACCCTCTTCTGCCTAAAACGATGGTTCCGTAATCTCCATCTCTGGCTTCTTTGACAATAGCTTCTGCGCGACTATACGCGTCTGAAATTACTTTGGTGGATATCTGATCTGATTTGAATCCTGCGTCTGTCAAACAACGTTTTGCTTTATCAAATGCGGAACTTATCTCTTTTTCAGCAGCTTCAAGGTGAACTTTGGGTAAAAAAAGATCCGGGATTTCTGCCTGAAAATACCTGACCCCTCGAATAACATGGAGCAAGGTTATGTTGAAATCAAAACCACCCAGTGTTGTTGCCACATACTCTACAGCTCGCATGGCATTCTCCGAGCTATCGAATGATAGCAGAATGTTTTCATCAAGGGGAATTCTGCCGATCATCAAAACAGGAAGGAAAGACAGTTTCTCAATGATTTTTGTGGCCACGCTCCCCACAACAATCTCTTTATAGGTGCTCATGCCTTTTCGCCCCACCACCACGCAACTGTACCCCTCTTTGGCTTCCTGTATGATGTCTCGCGCAATTCCTTTTTTTCTATTATGGATGTTTATGGTCACCGCATCCTGTGGAGCGCCGGAACGGAGAAGGATCTGTTGCGCCTTATCCATGTATTCCCGAATCACTTTTCTTTTTTGCATCTCCCAGGCTTCGACTTCCCTGGCAGACTGAGCGAATAGAGGATCTTTGGCAAGATCCCGATAAGACTCCGGTATGCTGCTGAAAACATTAAATAGAACTATCTTCATGTTATGAAACGGGACCAGCTTGCTGACATAGCGTACCGCGCATAAGGCATCCTCAGATCCGTCAACCGCCAATAATATTTTCTTTTGATTCTGATTTTTCATCACTGAACCTCCCTTTTTCACCCACACCCTGCCCGCTTGTGCCCCAGGCTGCCTCGCCTTGCTTGACAGGCAAAGTTTCGGCAGATGATCACCCGCCCGTTTTTCAAGGCGAAAGGCGGCGTGGGTGGGGGTTAATTTGAGCTTTTTTAAAAAAATTACTTAATACCGCTTACAAAATGGCTTTTTACGCTTTTACGCGTTGATCAATACTAAAGCAACAGTTGTGCCATAAATGAAAAGAATACCTGAGATGTTCTAACAGATAGTAAATATAAGAAATTAACTTGTATTCCCGAATGCTTTTTCTAAAGAAATGGTGTCCCTTCCTGTCAGGTATTTTTACAAATTGTAAAAGAAAAAATGGATTTTTTATTCCATATTACAATAACCCGACCGGGTGTAAATTAAGACCGCAGGTAAACGCTGATCCTTGCATATTGACAAACCGTGGCTCCGATGTCAGGTGTCAGGTTTCAGGGGAAAACGAGGTGACCAATAGCAATTATATGGACGTGGAGGATCTTGAGGTCTATAAAAAGTTGTGTCGGTTACACATTGATGTCTGTGACTTGACGCACAAGTGGCCCCATGAAGAGAAATACGAATTAGGAAGCCAAGCCAGACGTTCCTCAAACAGCTCGCCCGCTTAACTCGCCGAGAAAAATGATGACCGGCATATCCGTAACAAAATAGAAGGCGTGAATCGCGCCAGGGGCGAAACAGCTGAGACCATTCACCATCTGTTCATGGCAAAACTCAAAGGGTACATAACGGAAAAGGTGTATTTAGAAATTCGGGGTCCTTACAAAGAATGCATTCGTATGTTAAATGGATTAGAGAAAACATTGGAGCGGAAAATACCAGAACAAGAACGCCGCTCTGGCAGTTAGCTGAGGAAACGGCAGGGTATGGCGTAACTGATGAATCGTTCCCTCAGGGCTGGCCCATTACGACTGAACATTCTTCCTGACACCTGAAACCTGACACCTGAAACCTTTATGCTGACACCTGAAACCAAACATCCATGGCAATCTTAGCAAACAACAGTCTTGATTTACACCCAACCCGACCTAAGGTCCTTTACACTTTGTAAAAAATACTGACATATCTATTCCCCATATTTTTAATGAAGCATCTCTAAAATTTAAAATACGTTTTTAAATCAAACAGTTAACAAGTTTTAACCGTCCATTCCCACATGGTACAATTTTTGCTTCTTTAGAAGATTGTTTTATTTGTATCAAGGTTCAAAGAATATTAAGGAGGATTGTCATGGGCAGATATATGAATGATATTGAATACGTTCCAGGGCTTTATACGCATAAAAAGCCGAGTACCGCTGAATTGACGGACCGCTATGTCCGCGAGTGGGATAAAGACCTTCAAAAAATAGACACCGAAGACATCCAGGCGTCAAAATTATTTCCCACCATCTGTTTTTCCCGTATCATTGGTGTCGGAGCGGTCGAGATCGCAGATATTCTGGCAAAGAGAATCGGCTATCGAGTCGTTGATCGACAGATATTGGAGCATATCACCAACGAAATAAGATTGGGTAATATAACAAGTGCTTCTTTTGATAGACGGTATCCGGGGAGAATAAGTGAATATTTGTTGCGCCTTTTCAATGAAAAACCTTTCCCTGACAATGAATATAACAGACACCTGTTCGCTACAATGTTTGCTATTGCAGGTTTAGGGCCTACGATTTTTATCGGTTGGGGAACACACCTTGTATTGCCTCGTGATCGGGTACTGGCTGTCAGATTGGTTTGTTCAAAAGAATTTCGGACCCGGCGTTGGGCCACGATACTCAAAGTTGGCGAGCAAGAAATCCAAAGGAAGTTGGAAGAACTTAATTTAAAACAAAGTTATTTTTATAAAGAAGTGTATAATCTTGAGAAAGCTTCAACCCAGGAATTCGATTTGGTGATCAATTGTGATTGCGTCAAAAAGCCGGAATGGGTGGCTGATATTGTCTTTTCGTTCTTTAATAAAAAATTTCCCTCAGAGCCGGCAACCATTGGCTCGGCCGCGAGAACTG
Organism: Deltaproteobacteria bacterium; assembly: GCA_019310125.1. GTDB lineage: Bacteria > Desulfobacterota > Desulfobacteria > Desulfobacterales > UBA11574 > S5133MH16. Next base: position 5,149 of record JAFDEW010000074.1, read on the forward strand.
GGTGACACCATCCTTATAGGGTTTTGTTTTGTTGAAAGTTCATGGCCTTATTGAAATTCCAAATATCAAATAACAAACAACAAACAAATCCCAATGACCGAAATTCGAAAATCCAAATAATGTCTCGTCCTGGAAGGTTTTGGTCACGCGCAGCGCAGGCGCTTGCGCCGCGTGTTGGAATTTGTATTTTTTACATTGTTTTTATTTGAGTATTGTGGTTTGTGGTTTAAGTGCGTTTCCGGTAAGGCAAATCGTTTCTATGTGAATCAGTTAGAGTTTACTTTAGGAATCCCTAACCTCGGGATTCTTTACTATTCTATTGGGAGGTATGGGTATGGCCAAAAAGTGGGTCTATCTTTTTGACGAAGTTGAACAAGCGGAACAACATGCCGCGTCGATCCATTCAGATGTCCGTGGGCTTCTCGGAGGAAAGGGGGCAAATCTGGCTGAAATGACGCGGATTAATATACCGGTGCCTCCCGGTTTCACCATAACCACCCAAGCCTGCAACGCCTATTTGAGTTCAAAAGAAATTTTTCCGAAAAACATGTGGGAGCAGGTGATAGAAGCGCTCCGTTCCGTGGAAGCGGCCAGCGGAAAGAATTTCGGAGATCCCAAGAACCCCCTGCTGGTTTCCTGCCGATCCGGTGCAAAGTTTTCCATGCCGGGAATGATGGATACCGTGCTCAACATTGGATTGAATGACCAAACCGTGCAAAAAATGATTGCGTTGACCGGGGATGAACGCTTTGTGTTTGATGCATACCGTCGCCTGATCCAGATGTTCGGCAATGTTGTAATAGGAATACCTGATGAAGTGTTTGAAAGAAAAATTTCCGAGGCTCGCATGAAAGCCGGAGTTAAGACCGATGCCCAATTGACAGCTGATCACTGGAAGTCTTTAACCGACGAATTCAAAACTATTTTCAAACATCATACCAATCAAACTTTCCCAACCGATCCTTATACCCAATTAGAAATGGCAATCCAAGCGGTTTTCAAAAGTTGGGATGGAAAGCGGGCTGTGGATTACCGTAATGCTGCAGGCATATCCCACGATCTTGGTACGGCGGTAACTATCATGACTATGGTATTTGGAAACATGGGTGATGACAGCGCTACCGGCGTTGCCATGACGCGCAACAGTTCCACCGGAGAAAACTGTATTGAAGGCGATTATTTGACGAACGCACAGGGAGAAGATGTGGTGGCCGGCATCCGTTTGACCAAAGATATCTCGGAATTAAAAACCGAGATGCCGGAAACTTATACAAAATTTGAAAACATTGCCCGGCGGATGGAAGAACATTATCGTGAAATGCAGGATATCGAATTCACTATTGAAAAAAACAAACTCTGGATACTTCAAACGCGTGATGGAAAGCGCACCGCACAATCGGCCGTCCGCATTGCAGTTGAAATGGTTGAACAAGGACTGATTACCCGTGAACAAGCCGTAATGCGTATCACTCCGGAACAGGTGGATTTTTTTCTACATCCTCAGTTTGATCTCCATGCCAAAGCGGCAGCAAAAGCCAAAGGCGATTTTTTAGCATACGGACTGAACGTTTCCCCCGGCTCAGCCTGCGGCATGGTTGCGTTTGACGCCGACCTGGCCGAAACATGGGCTAAAGAAGAGGGCAAGGATGTCATCATGGTGAGACCCGAAACCAGACCGGATGATGTCCATGGCATGCTGGCATCCAAGGGAATTCTCACCAGTCGTGGTGGACGGACAAGTCATGCGGCCTTGGTGGCGCGTCAATTCGGAAAGCCGGCGGTCGTCGGTGTATCAGCCATGGATATCGATATGAATAAACGCCAGATGACCATAAAAAAAGAAATTATAAAAGAGGGCGACTGGATATCCATTGACGGCACTTTCGGTGAAGTCTATGCAGGCAAACTGAAAACAACGGTCCCGAATATCAAAGATTCTTGGTTGATAACACTGCTGGATTGGGCGGATGGGTTTCGCAGTTTGGGGGTCTGGACCAATGCCGATTACCCTTCAGATGCAAAACGCGCCCGTTCCTATGGTGCAGAAGGAATTGGATTGTGTCGGACAGAACACATGTTTTTTGAGGCCAAACGGCTTCCGTATTTACACAAAATGATTATGGCTGATCTGCCGATTGAGAGACAAGAAGCTCTCGATGCCCTGTTGCCCTTTCAACGAGAGGATTTCGCAGGCCTGTTCCGCGCTATGGACGGCTTGCCGGTGATTACCCGTTTGATCGATCCGCCGCTGCATGAGTTCTTGCCCAATCACGAAGACCTGGTGAATGACTTGACGGATTTAAAGATACGCCTGAGGGATGCAGATACACTTGAGACCGTTGATACGCTGCTCATGCAAATTAAAAACAAGAATCGTATCCTCAAACAGGTAGAAAAACTCAGGGAAACCAATCCCATGCTCGGAATGCGGGGAGTGCGATTAGGGATTCAGATCCCGGAGCTGACGACCATGCAGGTTCGAGCCATTTTTGAAGCGGCATGTATGGTGGCCAAGGAAGGAATAGAGGTTCATCCGGAAATTATGATCCCTTTGACCAGCCATGTCAATGAACTGAAAGTCCAGCGCGAAATTCTCGAGAAAGAAGCCCGCAAGGTCATGGAAGAGCAGCACATCGAGATTGATTATAAGTTCGGAACCATGATTGAAATACCCCGTGCAGCGTTAACTGCCGATGAGCTGGCCCAATACGCCGAGTTTTTCTCATTCGGCACCAATGACCTCACCCAAACAACATTCGGCATTTCCAGAGATGATGCGGAATCGGGTTTTTTGATGAAGTACCTTAGCGCGGGAATACTGGCTAAAAATCCCTTCGCCACCATTGATCGGGACGGAGTGGGAGAATTAATGGATATTGCCGTTAGAAAAGGACGTTCAGTGAGACCGGATCTGGAATGCGGGATCTGCGGAGAACACGGCGGCGACCCCGAGTCTATCCGAATTTGTCATGAGCTCGGTCTGACATACGTATCGTGTTCGCCATTTCGGGTGCCCGTTGCTCGCCTGGCCGCTGCGCATGCCGCCTTGCTTGATCGCGAAACCAACTAAATAGTGTCCATCTATAAACGGCATCTTTCGGCCCGGGTGTAAATCAAGACTGTTGTTTGCTAAGATTGCCATGGCTATTTGGTTTCAGGTGTCAGGTTTCAGGTGTCAGGAATGATGAACAGAGGCGCTGGCACCTGAAACCTAAAAAAAAGCTTCGGAGCCACGGTTTGTCAATAGAAAGGCATCAGCGTTTATCAACGGTCTTGATTTCCACCCTTTCGGCCCCCGGCGGCGTTCTCGCTCATTTTCAATCCTCGAAATAGCACGCTATGCCTGCGGTTGAAAACTCGCTCGGGCCTTGCCGGAAACCAAAATCTACCATTTCTGGATGGAAACTAACTTGTTTTTTTCTTCTGCTCCTCATACCAGCGGGCAAACAGCTTATCAAAATACTTTTCGTCTTCGACTATTTCTTTAGTAATTTCTGTTATTGCTTCTCTTGGAATGGATATTTTCATAAGCCCTATCTCGTGTGTAATTTACTGATGTTGGTTAACAGCGGTAATTTATTACTTTCCATCGGAATTCGAAGGTCTGGTTTCAGGTATCGGGTGTCAGGTGTCAGGAGGACGAACGTAAGAGCTGACACCTGAACACTGACACCTGAGACCTATGCTTCGAGAAGGCTTCACCACGCCCGATAATGTCCAATAAAAAGACCTATTTTTCTATCATGTCACGAGATCTGTTCTTACTAAAAACTCGAATTAATCTATCCGTATCCGTTTCTGTGTGTATTTTTTCGGTTAAGCTGTCTTCCCATGGTAATAAAACTTCAGGATCGGTCACCACAACCACTGCACACCTGGACCGGAAACCGACGCGTTCCACCACACTGCCCGCATACCATTTTCCTGCCTTTTCTTTGGTATGGGAGCCCATGATAATGAGATGCGCATCTTTTTTTTCGGCATATTTTAATATTTCCAAATGGGGCAAGGCACCTCCCCGAACACTATATTCATGATCTGTATTTTCAAGAAATTCCCGGCAAAATTCCTGGAGTCTTTGCATTGCGGCACTCCTATCCGATTCATAATCGGTTTTAGAGTATTTGGGAATCGGAGGAACGGGTATCATATGAAACGGGAATAGCGTTGAGCCATATTTTCGAGATAATTCCACTGCTAAACATAATGCACATTCACAGGATTTCGAAAAGTCGATACCCACAAGAATTCTTTTAAACGCCAGTCTCTCATTTTGAATGGACGGATTAACGATCATTACCGGACAATTTTCACGCATGATAACGCCTTCTACGGTACTCCCGATCTTTCCCACCACTCTAACCACGCCTTTTTCCTCAGCCCTGGTGGAATGGGGGCCTAATACAATCAGATCTGTACCCATTTGCCGTGCCCATCTCAAAATCTCTTCCCAGGGAAAACCGGGGGTTACCCTGATTTCATAATTTCCACAAGATTTCAAAACGTCATCATATACTTTCTTTATTTCTTCCGTCACCGCTTTTTCGTATTCTGCTCCGGTTACAATCTCCTCTCCGGTCTTAAAATGTTTTATTAAACGACGATTCTTCCTGGAAGCGGATTCCAGTACATGAATGATGTGCAATTTCCCATTGTTTTGTTCAG
>JAFDEW010000075.1 GCA_019310125.1 Deltaproteobacteria bacterium
ATCCGGTCCCAGATGACAGGCGCCGCAAGCTTCGGGCTTGCGTGCATCGGCTTTAGAGAATGTGTGCCGTTCGTGGCATACCGTACAAGTGCCGATAGAGCCATCGGGATAGCGGGTGCCCACGCCGCCGGGCCAGGTCTCATTGATGGGCTTGTTATCCGGTCCCAGCTCAACGGTAGTACCGTGGCACATCTGGCAGCCGGAAGAGCGCGCGGCGCGATCCATGCCCGTGGCGCCTTTCGGAGTTCCTTCATTCCATTTGTAGGATTTCTTGTCCATAAAGGCGGCACCTTCGTAATGGAACTGGAGTTTGATCAGCTTGCCGCCGCCCTTTTTGGGATCCATAACCGCTGCACTGGCCAGTTTGGCGTGTCCGCTTTTAAGAAATTGCTCCACTTCCTGGGGATGGCAGCGAGAACAGGTCTTAGATGAGACCATGGGTGAAATATAGATATTGGAGCCTTTGACACCTTCACACCGGCTGGCCATGGGAGAATTTTTTGCCACCACATGGCAATCGTAGCAGGAGACACCGGCATGGCTCATGCGGCTGGACTTCCAACCCTCCATGACACCGGGCATCTTTTTGGCATGGCATTCGATGCAGCTCAAGGCCTCCTTGGTGAAGCCTCTTTTAATAACAAGTTCCTTTTGTCCTAAATTGGGATACTGCATTTGAGCGATGGCTATTGCAGACACACTCGCTATAAGCAGGGCAAGGCATATTATCCCGATCTTGCTAAACGAAAATTTCATGTCATCCTCCTTTCATCCCTGATCTGTTTATTAACAAACCCTTATGTTTCTTTTTTAAAATATTTATTGGCAGCCTCTATCATATTTTTATGACCAACATGGGGGTGACATTCGGCGCATCGCTTTTTCGTTTCCCCCCGCAAATAGGCCCGGTGTGCGAGAAATCCGCCCCGTTTTATCCCCGGTGGTACCAAAACATGATGGCAGCGCCGGCAGGCATTATCAAAGGTGAATTTCAGGCGGTTTCTTTCGGCAGCGCCGGCCCAGTCGTAGGTTTCCCCATCAATATACAGGTTGTGTATCAAATCGCTGGTACCTGTGGTGGCCTTAACCGTGAAAAACTGGAAAAAGTCGCCGTGGGGCAGATGACAATCAACACACTGGGCCGCAAACCCCTGGGGATTCTGGCCGCCGTGAACTGCATCCTGCCATGACGCCCGGAAGGGTGTCATGATATGGCATGTGACACAAAAGGTATCGGTATTGGTGGTTTCAATCATAAAACCGGATGCCAGCACCGTTACTACTGTTAAAACAACACCAATAACCACTCCGAACCACCAACCCTTTTTACCGCCGGCTTTCTTTGGCGCGTCCGATGATTCCATTTGATCAACTCCTTATTATTCCTTATAATATGCTGGAATTATAATCATTTTTCAGGTTTGGAGACCTTTGCAAAACGACCCTTTTTACTCAATTTCTGCGTCAGGCTCAAATTTTAATCCTCGAAATACTCAATGTATTCCTGTGGTTAAAATTATCGCCTTTCTTGAACTTAAACAAAAATTGACATTTTTCAAAGGTCTCGTTTGTTATTAAGCTGTCCAAACCTGTTTGGATAAGAAGGGGATTTGATAAGTTCCTATTATTATATGAAAGATATTATATTGAAACAGCCAAGAAATAAAACTGTAAAAAATGTAACAACAAAAGTCAATCACAAAAGCCCGTTTTGTTTCTGAAAGTTGACGGTTTCGTAAAAAGTCCAACTTCTGCGTTGTGCTGCATTTCACAATCATTCAACGTACGAAAAGTACGCCTCATGATTACAAAATTTGCACGCCTTGAATTTGAACTTTTTACGAAACCGTCAGATTTTAAAAACCTCGAAAAGTATATGGTGGGTTCTTCAGATAAATCTATTACCAGCTCCAGACAGGCACGAGGAACATGGCAATATTCTGGTTAAGCTGATTACTGTAATTTCCCTTGCTGCGCAAGTTCTTCCAAACCGTTTCGATTCAAAAGCGTTATATTCCGACCTTCTACCTGGATCAAATCTTGTTTGCTCATTTTTGCCAAAATACGCGACAGGGTTTCCGGAATGGTTCCCAAAAGACTGGCCAGTTGTCCTTTTGAGATAGTCAGGGAAACATAGTCCCCGGTGGCTTGTTCGTCGGCAAGATAGGTCAGATAGGAGGCAAGGCGGGCGGGGACCTCTTTTAAGGAAAGATTTTCTACCTGGACGGTGAACTGGCGCAGGCGCATGGACAGAATCGCAAGCATATTCAAGGCCAGTGAGGGATGTTCGGAGATAAGGTCAACAAAAGCCTGCCTGGGGATAAACAAAAGGCGGCTTTTGAAAAGGGTTTCTGCGTTTGCAGGAAATTTTTGTCCGGAAAAAACCGGAACTTCACCAAACGGATTGCCCGGCCCATAAATATGAAGGATATGTTCTTTACCTTCGAATGAAACTTTATAGATTTTTACTTTGCCGGCCACAACAATATAAAATCCGTTACAATCATCGCTTTCCAGAAAAATCGTTTGACCCTTATCATAAAACTTGTCTATGGCTATTTGTCGGATTTGATTCAATTGCTCTTGGGAGAGACCATTGAAAAGCGGCGCCTGTGAGATAATATCCAGAATTTTTTCCATAAGTTCCCTCTTTTTTTAAAAAATTATCACTTATTTTTGACATAAGTCAAGGTAATGCATGTGGTTATCGAGTAAACTACCTTAAAAATCAGGAAAAACTTTAAAATCCAAAAAACTGCTTTATTATATAGACAGGATTTTAGGATGAGCAGGATATAATAAATATTGTATATCCTGTAGATCCTGTCAAATTAAGATCTAAATAAGGAGAAAAACAATGAAATGCCCGGGACAAGACAGCAGATACTGGAAACCAGAAGCCATTTTTAAAGCAAAATGTCCGAAATGCGGCCATAACGTTGAGTTCTTCAAAGACGATACAACCCGCAAATGTGATAAATGCGGTCACAAGTTCGCAAATCCAAAAATGGATTTCGGCTGTGCGGCATACTGCCAGTTTGCCGAAGAGTGTATTGGAACTCTGCCACCGGAACTTTTGGCCCAAAAAGAAGATCTTTTAAAAGATCGGATTGCCATAGAAATGAAGCGGTATTTTAAAAGTGATTTTAAGCGCATCGGCCATGCGACACGGGTGGCGCGTTATGCGGAACGGATCGGCAAAAACGAAAGGGGAAACCTTGCGGTGATTTTGTCCGCCGCTTATTTGCATGACATCGGTATCCATGAGGCGGAAAGAAAGTATAAGAGCACCGCTGCAAAATACCAGGAACAGGAAGGGCCGCCCATTGCGAGATCCATTATGGTAAGCCTTGGCGCCAATGACAAACTCATAGAAGAGGTGTGTGATATCATCGGTCATCACCATCACCCCAGAGCTGAAGAAACGCTTAATTTTAAGGTGCTGTATGATGCGGATTTAATTGCTAACCTTGAGGACAAACATAAAGAAAAGCCCATAGATAATGACCGGCTGACCAAGATCATCGAAGATTCTTTTTTGACCGAAAGCGGTCGGGAGGAAGCAAGGAAGACGTTGTTAAATTAAATAGGACACAGATTTTCGCAGATATACACAGATAACAATATTTTTTTTAATTTAAAAATCATGAAAATCTGTGTTCACCTGCCCGATCGTGCCTTGCAATGGCAGGCGGGTCTGTGTCCGAAAAAAACCTATACTATAACGTATGTTCGGACGGGCGGATTTGTTTGAGCGAAAAAATAAATAAAACAAAAAGGTTAAATTATGAAAGTATTACGTAAAATAATAGAAATAGATGACGAACTTTGTGATGGATGTGGTCAGTGCATCCCCTCATGCGCCGAGGGCGCCCTTCAAATTATTGACGGAAAGGCACGCATTGTAGCGGATAAACTTTGTGACGGGCTCGGCGCATGCATGGGAGAATGTCCCACAGGTGCGCTAAAGATTGTTGAACGGGAAACCGAAGAGTTTGATGAAGAAGCGGTTGAAAGACACCTGACGGAAAAAGAAAAACAAGAGCCCAAAGAAAAAACCGATATGCCTTGCGGGTGTCCGTCAACCACTATCCAGACGTTTGTCCCCTCTGAATCCGCTCAGACGGCCCACATTCCCGCCGCTGTTGGAGCTGAAAGCGAATCGCTCCTTTCCCATTGGCCGGTTCAGATACGGCTCATCCCTGCCAAAGCTCCGTTTCTTAAAGGAGCGGATCTTCTGGTGCTGGCAGATTGTGTTGCGGTGGCTTTCCCAACCCTTCACCGGGATTTTATTAAAGGAAAAGTCGTGATGATGGGATGTCCTAAATTTGATGAGGTTCAGGAATACGTCGACAAATTTACAGAAATTTTCCGGACAGCGGGAATCAAGAGCATCACTACGGTGGTTATGGAGGTGCCGTGCTGTGCCGGCCTTCCCGGATTTGTGAAAAAGGGATTGGAAGCATCCGGACAGAACATACCCATGAATGAAATTGTCATCAGCACCCGGGGAAAGGTTTTGCAACAACAAACTAAAGCAGTATCTTAAGGCATAATATTAGGGTTTCACATTCTTCAGGACGATCTGTTAAGAGAAAAACTTTATTCATTGAAAAGCTCTTGTCCACTTGAGGTCTGTGGGTTTACCAATCGCTTCAATTATCGATACAGCAATAATAGTGCCAACAATCAGTTGGTTTCTAAGAGAAACACGCCGTCGCTACGCTGCACCGGAATCAAATATGGAGGCCTTTGAAAAATGTTCGATTTTGTTCAAGGCCAAGGAAGGCGAAAATTTTAACCACCCCAGAGAAATAGGCTTCGCATTTCACGGGTCAGGAATACATTGAGTATTTTGAGGATTGAAATTTTAGCCTGACGCCGGGATTGTGCAAAAGGGGGCGTTTTTCAAAGGTCTTATATGTTTTACCTTGAGCGTAAGACCATCAACCCCAAACCTTGAACCTTTGAACCTGTGAACGGTTCCATTTTTTCGTTGTCATTCAATCGTTAATATGTTAAATAAATAAACAGCATGGATGTTTATTTTTTTAACAGGGGGCAGCTATGTTTGAACAGGAATTGAACAAGTATTGGAAAACGGTGGTGGATACAATTCAGGACGGGGTCATGATTGTGGACACAAAAGGAACCATAACTTCGGTTAACCGGGCTTTTGAAACCATTACCGGGCATCCTAAAATAGAGATCATAGGGAAACCCTGCACCATATTAAATTGCAATGCCTGTGAGTTGGTTCGAGGAAATATAGGAAAAGGACACCATTGGTGCGTTTTGTTTAAGAAGGGCAAGCTAAGAATGCAAAAATGCGTGATGACGCGAAAAAACGGAGACCATATTCACGTTGTGAAAAATGCTTCTGTTCTCCAGGACGACAAAGGTAATATAACGGGCGCCGTTGAAACCATAACCGATATTACGGACCTTATTGAAAAAGAAACCCAGATCGAGACTTTTCGGCGAGAACTCGAAACAGAAGATCAATTTTATGGCATCCTTGGGACATCAATGCCGATTCAGCAGGTTTTCACCATGATTTCAAATGCTTCCGAGTCGGATGCGCCGGTGATTATTTTTGGGGAAAGTGGGACTGGAAAGGAGCTTGTCGCAAGGGCAATTCATGAAAGTGGTCCCCGAAAAAACAAACCGTATGTAAAGGTCAGCTGTGCGGCGCTGAATGAATCGCTGCTGGAAAGCGAATTGTTCGGCCATGTCAAAGGCGCTTTTACCGGCGCTTTTCAGAGTCGAACCGGAAGATTCGAAGCCGCCCATGACGGAGATATTTTTCTGGACGAAATTGGCGATTTACCCCTTTCAACCCAGGTAAAACTTCTGCGGGTGCTCGAAGAAAAGACCATTGAACGAGTGGGGGATCACCGGCCGATCCGAATTGATGTTAGAATCATCACGGCAACAAACAAGGATCTAAAACAGCTTGTGGATCGAGGTGCTTTCAGAGAAGATTTTTACTACCGGATAAATGTGGTGCCCATATGGGTTCCGCCATTGAGGGAAAGGACCAGCGATATTCCGCTCCTGGCCGAGTCATTTTTCCAAAGAATTTGTCTGAAAAGCGAAAAAAGAATCCGAGGCATTGCAAATGATGCCTTAGATCTTATGATCCGATACCCATGGCCCGGAAATGTAAGGGAACTCAAAAGCACCCTTGAATACGCCTTTGTTGCCTGTCAGGGAGCGATGATTGGTCCTGAGCATCTACCGCCCAACATTTTGCACACGGAAATCCCCCATAAAACCGGCGAACCATCGTCCGTGGGCCTGGATGAAATAAAGAAGCAACGACTCGTAGATGCCTTGCAGCAATCCGGCGGCAACCAATCCGAGGCGGCACGAATTCTGGGCATATCCAGAACAAGCGTCTGGAGTCAGATTAAGAAGTATGGCATAAAACCTGTCCGAGAATCGGCCGGTTAACCTGATGTGTTGTTTATGAAACGATAGGGTTAATTTGATGGCGGTCTAAGAGGAATATCCCACTTTTTCATATACTTCCAGATTGCAGTTCTGCTCAGACCCACTTGACGTGCAACTTCAGCCTTATTCCAGTCACATTCATCTAAAAGTTCAAGCAGTTTTTCACGGGAAAGCTTTTTCCGTGGCGATAAAAAAGGTAAAGGCCGGTCAACTGAACTTGGCTCGAGGGGATGATATTCGATCTGCCGTATTTCAACAGGAAGGTCAAAGATATCGATGTTCTCATCGTTGCAAAGTACAAAGGCATGCTCAATGGCGTTTTCCAACTCCCGCACGTTGCCGGGCCAGGTGCAGTCCATGAGAATTCTCATTGCAGACTGCGAAACACCGTTAATTTTTTTTCCTGTTTTTTTATTCTGTTCAGTTATGAAATGACTTGTCAAAAGCGGAATATCTTCTTTCCTTTTTCGTAACGGAGGAATATAAATTGGAAATACCTTAAGGCGGTAATAGAGATCTTCACGAAAATGTCCCCTCTTGACAAGGTCGTACAGATCTTTATTGGTGGCCGCAATGATTCGGATGTTGATTTTACATTTTTTAGAGTCACCGACCCGCTCAATTTCCCGTTCTTGCAGCACACGAAGCAGCTTGACCTGAATAAAAGGACTAATTTCACCTATTTCATCTAAAAATATGGTTCCACCGTCGGCTTCTTCAAAACGGCCCACACGGTCACGAATAGCTCCGGTAAAAGCGCCTTTGACATGGCCGAACAATTCGCTTTCCAGAAGAGATTCTGAAAGGGCACTGCAGCTCACCGGTACAAATGGCATTTTGTATCGGTCGCTGTTGTAATGAATTGCACCGGCAACCAGCTCTTTACCCGTACCGCTTTCACCTTGCAGGAGGATGGTTGCTTCGCTTGGAATAGCCGCTTTTATAGCTAAAAACAGGTGCTGCATCGAACGACTTTTACCGATAATGTTGTCAAACTTATGGAGTTCACCCAGCCGACGGTTGGCATCTTCCGCTTTGCTTCGGGCCTTTTTCAGTTCAGTGATATCAGTTACGGTCTCGACAACGCCTCTTACGCAATTATTTCCATCAGTTACCAATCTTGCGCTTCTTATCACAGGTATATCATTACCGTTTTTGTGGCGCAGAAAGCATTCCGCCGCATCAATACGAGCATTTTCATAAATTCCACATTTGTTAATATCTGTTGGCCAGGGTTCGGAAAAGCAACGGTTGAAATTCAGCAGCATACAGCTTTTTCCGATAGCTTCTTCCGCTGGATAACCGGTGATACGCTCCATGGATGGATTCCATGATGATATGATTCCCTTGTTATTAAGGGTAAACACCCCATCAGCCATTGATTCCAGAAGCAGACTCGCAAAACTGGGATCCATTATGTTATCTGTTTTGTTTTGCATATTAGAAATCCATCTCTTTAGATCTTGAGTGTTACATTAACGTTACTAAATCGTTAATTTTTATTATAAGTAACGCTAGTTCTATTTGTCAATCTGTTTTGAGTAGTTCCCATGGTGTGTATGAATAAGTTTGATCTTAACCCTGAGGAAGAGAAAGTCATTTAAGCTTTTGCAAAACAAAGAAACATAGGGGATGGGGAGGGTCCTTTTTGAAAAAAAATGATATTTACTTTTTAGCACAAAGTTGTTTCGAACGATAGTCTTTAAGAAGTCTTTCCAGAGTGTTGACCATGTCCTGAGATAATTTACCGGCTCTAATCAGCTGCCTGGGAACTGCTTCAGCGTCATGATACCATTTTTCCATGGCTTCGTCCAAAGGCTTGATAAATTTAACCCCCTGGTTGCGTAAGGCTTCCAGAGCCTTAACATTGTCTTCGCGGTTCAGCGAGTCTAGTTCACGGAAAATACGTCCCATTGTTTCCCGAAAGATCCGTTGATCATGAGTTGATATTTTTGCAAATGCCGTGCGATCCACGGCCAACACCCCGTAAATATACAAAAACGGCTCATACATCAGGTAGTTAATCTGGGTATGCCATTGCAACGCTACCGCCCCGATGGGCGGAGTGGTGACGGTATTGATTAGCCCGGTTTGCAGGCCGGCCTGCACATCGGCGATGGACAACGGAAAGGGAATGATATCAAAGGCCCTGACCGTTTCAAGGATCATGGTATCGTTGTTCGGAATCCAGACTTTCTGCCGGCGCATTTCCTGGACGGTTCTTATGGGCACGGTGGACATCACATAGGCAAACCCGCCTTCGGCGATTCCAAAGGTCACAAATCCTCCTTTTTCAAGCCCCTGAGCAATTCGCTGGTCCAGATGTTTGCGAACATAATCCACTTCTTGAAAAGATCTAAATTTGAGCGGCAGGCTGTAAATCTGATTGTCGGGATAAAATTTGGACAAACTCCCGCCCACAACCGCACCCCCATGGAGTTGGCCGATGCGGATTTTTCGTAAGACCGCTCTATCGTCGCCCATTACTCCGCCCGGGTAGTATTTAATTGTTACCCGGTTGCCGGTTTTACGAGCCAGTTCCTCGGCACCTTCCCGCATTTTTTGCATCCAGACAGACCCTTCCGGTGACAGGGTGGCGATTTTGAACCTCATGGCCTGAGCCGGGCTGCTTAACATAACAATCAGTGCAATTGTAATAATTCTTATCATCCTGAAAACACCTAATTATATTTTAGGGTTAAAAATAGTCCTCTGCAGTATTCATCAGTTTCGGTCACCTTCAATGCGGAAGGTGAGTTGTGCGCAGGTTAACTCCGATCAAATACTCACCAACCGCTTCTGTCCGAGTGGTTAATTTTTTAAAAATAGTAGTTCTCCTTTATGTTCCTAAAAGGTATGGATTAATGCAAGCCGTGCAGGTCAAATAATCTAATTCAGATGTTGCCCAAAACACGACTGCAACCATTAAACTAACGAATACAAAGACATAGGCTAATTTCTTCATGTCTTTCTCACCTCCTTTCATTTTAGGCAAGGCGGAAGGTGAGCATCCATTTTGTTTACGATCAATTAGGGTGTCACTCATCAACTGCCTTGCCCGCCAAATAAAATTCATGTCAAAGGGGAGCCATGCGAATTTCACCGGAGTCACTGCTCCTTACGCATGGTTTTCTGCTACTAATTTTCTTAAGTTTCTGTCAAAGTTTATAAACATTCGATAGGCTTTCGAAGGTTCCGAAGCCAGGGATGTACGTCCCAATCCCCCTGCCTGTTTTGGCTGAACCTGGATCTCGCATTCGGGAAACAGCAATCTGAGGCATGATATTAGGGGGTCACGTTCTTCAAGACGATCTGTTAAGAGAACTATTTTATCCATTGCAAACCTCCTTTCATCCATTGCAAACCTCCTTTCTGCTGGTGGCCTGTGGGTTTACCAAGCAATCGTAACGTGGCGTTATTCCAAAACCCGGTATCCAGCATTCCAGTAGTGAACAAATCGAGTTAACTTTTAATACAGCAATAATGATGCCAATTAATATTGAATGCTGGTGCTCCTTATCGATTACGGATTGCTGGATAAAATAGTGTAGAGTAGAGGTTCGAACTCAATTTTTTTTGTAGGCTTTCGCGGGTCAGAGGTTCAGACTCCAACGCTTAACGTACTTAAAAACTTTGATTTTAAGTTCAATATAGAATTAATGATTTATCGAATGAACTTGTACTGAGATTAAAAGCAAAAAAAAAAAAAAATCGTGAGGCCATTACCCCTAAACCGTAAACCGCTGAACCGTTATATATTTTCGTTGTTATCCAAGTGTTAACATGTTAAAAATCTGAACAGTACGATTGTTAGAAAACTGAACAGAATGTGCTCATGTTTAAACAGAAATTGAACAAGTATTGTAAAA
>JAFDEW010000076.1 GCA_019310125.1 Deltaproteobacteria bacterium
GCTGTTCGCTCTAAACATGGCAGACGTTGCCCGCTCACGGGGATTCAAAATTGATGATAAAAAGCTTTCTGAACTTCTCGATTCTGCCAGTTCTATGGCTTTTTCCAGAAGTGTATCAATGCCCTGGTTTTTGTTTCCGATTGTAAAAACTACAGGCACATCGAGAAGTTCAGAAAGCTTTTTATCATCAATTTTGAATCCCCGTGAGCGGGCAACGTCTGCCATGTTTAGAGCGAACAGCACCTTGCAATCAATTTCCCTGAACTGGGTTGCAAGATAAAGGCTGCGTTCCAGGTTGGATGCGTCGATGATATCGATCACAACATCCGGACGTTCTTCAAGGACAAAGTCACGGGCAATAATCTCTTCTATGGTAAAGGGCGTTAAACTGTAGGTTCCGGGAAGATCTATAATTTTTAAATCATATCCGAATTTTTTGACATTGCCTTCTTTTTTTTCAACAGTTACCCCCGGCCAGTTTCCGACCTTCTGCCGGGTTCCGGTCATATTATTAAATATTGTGGTTTTGCCTGAATTAGGATTGCCTGCCAGGGCTATTGAAAGGCGTTTTCGATTCATTACGGATTATCTGAATGCGATGTTTTTTTCAAAATTGATACTTCTATTTGACATTATCAACAGTAATTTTTGCGGCTTCCTCAACCCGAAGTGACACATGATACCCTTTTACAATTAATTCGATAGGATCCTTCAGGGGCGCATATTTTTCAACATAGACCTCGGTACCTTTAATGAGACCCATTTCAAGTATTCTTCTGCGCAGAGCCCCGTTACCTCCGATATGAACGATTTTCGCAGTTTGATTTTTTTTTAAATTGCTTAACAACATGAACCAATCTCCACGGTTACCTTCTAATAAGTTCCACCAGTATCTTCTTTGCCATCCCTCGGCCCAGGGCGTACCGGTTGTAATCTACGGCAACCACCAATTGCCCTTTGTCCAGGTTGGTAATAACGTCTATTTTGTCACCGATTCTCAATCCCATGGACAATAGGCGCATGCGCGCTGTGGCGCCTCCGGTAAAATCTTTGATTTCAAACCGTTCCCCCTGTTTGGCGTTGACAAGGGACATGAGCTGAGCGCGATCTTTAAGGCATTTTGAACAGATGCCGTATATCTCCATCCTATGCCGAAGCATGTGGAAATTATAAGCTGCAGCAATCTGAGCCTGCAGGTTTTCAAGCTCTTCGTTTTCAAATTCAAAAATATTCTTGCATTTTGTACAGATCATATGATCATGATGCTGACCTAAGTGCCTGTGTTCATAGCGAACGTCTCCGTTATTGAACTTCCTTTTTTGCGCAAAACCAAAACGGCACATAAGCTTCAACGTGTCTCGAACAAAATCGGGAGTAAATTCATATCCGTTTTCTTCAAGAAGCTGAACAAGTTCGGCAGCGGTGACGTGGTGCTCGGTTTGAAGAAAAACCTCCAGGATATTGAATCTATCTTCGAAATGATCAATATTTTCTTGTTTAAAAAGCTTTTCGAATTGTTCTTTTTCTTTTTTATGAACCCGTTTCATATGGATTCCTTGCTGAATCATGTCTTTGTAAAAAATGGCTGCGAGTGCATCACGCGTAAATTATAACATTAATGCTTGATCAATGTATTGTCAATAAAGCAACTTTCTGGAAATGAAACAAATACCTTACCCGTTCACTGTTTGATAAACTCGTAAAAAGTTCGATTTAGACGGTTTCGTAAAAAGTTCAAATTCAAGGCGTGCAAATTTTGTAATCATGAGGCGTACTTGTCGTACATTGAATGATTGCGAAATGCAGCACAACGAAGAAGTTGGGCTTTTTACGAAACCGTCACAGTTTAGTGGTTTCATTTTACCCTAATGCCGGGTAAGACTTCCATAGATCCGTAAAAGCTTGTCGGGTAGTTCGCGAACGTCAGATATAACATTGTGATGAACGTCCCCGTAAAGATCGTCCAGCCTGGGATCTCCTGCAAAATTAACGGTTATGGCATGAGCATATATGCTTTTCGAACGCGCTTCGAAAATGGCTTTTCGGGTATCTTCAGTTGCATAATTTTGTTTATAATCAACATCATTAGGAAACCCGTCACTTAAAATAATCAATAAACGGACTTTTGAGGAAATCTCTTTAAGGTGACGGGTCGCATGGCGGATGGCGGCCCCCATCCGAGTACTCCGTTGGGGCGCCATGGCATTAATACGCCGCTTAACCGTATCATCCATATTTTCATCAAGGTCTTTTATGCGAAAGTAATCTACTCCCAGACGGCCGGTCCCGGAAAAACCGGCGATGGCGAAGGCATCCCCAACAACGCCCAGTGCTTCACAAAAAAGGACGATCGCTTCCTTCTCGACATCTAAAACGGTTGCATGTGAATCAAAAACAGTATTTGCTGTTGAACGGGAAAGATCCACAAGTAAAAGTACGGCAACATCCCGGGTCTGTTTAATATGTTTGATATACAGCCTGTCTGATGGAATTCTCCCGGCCTTTTTATCCAGGGCAAAGTCTATCAGTGCCCGGTAATCGAACTCATCCCCTTCCAACCATTGTCTTAATCTTATAAGACCCTCGGGCTTCAACAGTTCAAAGGCATAGCGTATCTTTTTAACCAGCCCTCTGTGATGTTCCAATGTTAACTTATAAAAGTCGCTCTCTTTTTCGGTTAAAAATTTTTCACGCACTCTTACATGAGAATGAAGGTAATCCTGCAAGTTGCAGTCCCATTCTTTGTGCCAGGAAACAGAGCCGGAAAAATCTTCTTTCTGAAGCACGGTAATGCTCTTTGTGCCGAAAAGCTTGGACAGATCAAGCCAGGACAGGTCTATAGAATATTTTTGTTGCGGTGCCTCATGAGGCTCATGATTTTCCCGAAAACAACATATCATTTCTTTAAGGTCCTGATGGGAAACCATACCGTTGTTTTCCATCAGGCGTTTTTTAATATCCGATGTATAGACGTCAAACCCTTTTTCCTCAAGCGTCACCTTTAAGGTCCTGGCTAATCGCTCATATTTCCGATATGCCGAGAAAAAAAGATCAGGTCTTAATCTGCGGCCAAACGGTGTTTGCATGGGTTTATAAAATTCTTTAAGCTCTTTTCTAAAATATGACGTTCGGGTCAAAAATTTTTCCATTTCCGGGTATATTCTGACAACAAGTTCTGCACAGGACTCAACCGTAGAATCCTCTGTTACTGTGGTTTCAAACAGATGTTTAAATTCTTTGGCATGAGTATATGTTTTAGTGTCCATACCAAACTGTTCTTCTTCTGACATACCGAGTGCAGTCCACAGATACAAAAGAAAGACGATTTCAACCGGTTTACGGTTTTTAATCATATGCCGGGCTTCCCGTTGAAGCACGGGAAGACTCTGCCTGACAAGGCCGGGATACTGCCGGTGCAAAACAATTCTGATACGGCCGTGTTCGAAGATTGTAAACAGATCCGCTGCCAGCGCCGCGACCGGAAAACACAAGAAAAAACGTTCCAGATCGGATAGATCTTCCCGGTTTTGGATTACATCGAATTCCAAATCACGATCTTTTAATTTTTCAATCCCTCCACATTTTTCTATGGCTTTTTCAAGATCAAAATCCAAGGTGCCGAACTCATAATGTCCGGCTTCAAGTCTTGCAAGGCATTTATATAGGTTTATGTTTTCGGATCTATGGGGAAACACGCTGATTTCATCCGGAAGGTATATGAACTTTCCGTCTGAACAAACAAGAGTTTTTGTATTGAATTCAGTTAGTAATGAATCCGGGAGCAAAGAAATTGGACGTACTGAAATTGAAAGACCGGTTCTGGCCATGAGATAACGGTTTAGCTGCTGCCGGACCCGGGAGATAGGAATGGTTACCTGAAGATCGGTGAAAGTATCGATCCCGAGTTTGGATTCCAGTGAAAGAAATTTTTTTGCAAGTTTTGGGTTGCGCTTTAATTTTTCGAGCCCCAGGGAAACAAAACCGCGTAACGCTTCTTTGGAAAGCAGATACAGTCCCTTCTCAAGTCCGTCCAGAAAGGAATCGGCCAGGTGAAAATCAGCCGTTATAACGCGCCGAAGCTGTTCTATCTGCCAGGCTCGCCGTGAAGGAGAAAAGCCAAGCACGGCGCCGGGCAGGATATGAGCAAAATGCTGGCTCCGCACATATGACATCTCCTGGGAAAAGGTATCGCCCAGTAGATCAAGGGTTGCGGATGCGGCTTCCATGTGGTTCCCGTCTAATAATTCCGACAGCGCCTTAAGCGGATCTTTTAGGGTATATGTCCCCTTGTTCAGCATAATTTCAAGGGTTTGCAAAAATTGCTTTAAAAAAAGCTTGTCCCCGTGTTTTATCACCGGCACAAGATGCTCGGCCATAATCCGCCCCAATGTCGGACCCTTGCACCCAAAGCTGCGGACCAGATCCCGGTAGCGATAAATTTTTTTAACATCAACCGCCCCAATCAGATTCGCATAACCGATTGCTAATGTTCGACCGAAAGAAATCTCCAGGACTAACCCCCACAACGTCTCTTCAACCAGCAGTGCAATGCTTTTGTTTGAAACCGGACAGCCTTTTTGAGCCAAGGCGTTCGTAACCGTCTTTGCTATGTCCGGATCGGCAATGGCGAGCTGTTTGAGTGGATCTTCTTTGTGCATGGTTTCTTGCGCAACGTTTTTATTAAAAGATGAACGTCCAACATCGAACATTGAACGTCGAACGTTGAATAATGATGTCGCTCCGCTCCTCAAATTATTCTAAAAATGAAGTTCTTGCTCTTGTTTTTGTCTTTCATTCAACATTTTTACCCCGTGAAACTTTTTCTCTATTTCACTGGGGCGATGTTGGACGTTGGATGTTTACCCGCCTTCGGCGGCGCCAGAGGCGACCAGGGTTCGATGTTCATCTTTTTCAGCAAACCTTCCTCAGTCCTTCCATCGAAAAAAATAACTTAGCGTTTATGAGGGGAAGCTAAGGACACGAGAAAAAGGTTCTCATCCGCTTACTCTGTCATGGATTCCTTTATTTCAAAAAGATTTCCGTCATAATCTTCGATAAACACAATCACATGATCTCCCCTGGGAATCCGTTTGACAGTTACCCCCGCTTCTTCACACTTTTTTGCAAAGGATTTTCTGTCGTTGACTTCAAGACAGACGTGTACATAGGGTAACTTCATTTTAGGATCAGAAAAGGCAACAAAGACTTCAATCCTAAAGTCCTCGTTTCCATAGAGGATCATTTCGCATTCTTGAGATATACCAAAAAGTTGTTTTCCAAACACCCGGTCAAGTGTTCCGGACTTTATCTTTTTTAGTTCGAGAACTCCCTCATAGAATCTGTCGGCCCTTTCAATGGAGCTGCAGACTATGGCCATATGATGTAGTTTCATTATTTTTCCGAAGCTGTTGTAATATTTTTTCTACCGGACCACCTAAAAAAAATATTTCTCAAGTTAATCCCATGATGAACAACAATTTCTACAACCAGGGATGCAAAAAAGGGGGGAGATGCCCTGATAAATTTTAAAGATAATGTATCTTATCTGCGCCCAGAAGCGCTTCAGCAGCCTGGGGCAATTTAACGGGAACTATAAAATCCTCCACATTTGAAAGGTCGTCCAGGTCTTTACCCACCCCATCGATGACATGAAAGGTGCCGCAAGAAACGATATTAATGCCCAGATTTTCTTTTTCAAATCGGGCAAGCTGTTCCAGATTATCCGGTAAATCAGAGGCATTAAGACCCTCAATCTGTCCGGCGATAAGTTCCTTGACTGAATCCTGAATGGCGAGTTTTGCCAGTTCGCCCTTTCTAGTCATGGCAACACCTTCAGGCCCATAGTAAATAGTTACATTTTCTATATTGCCTAGTTTTTTACCCAGGAATGCAACGACATAAGCGGCGTAATGGTTATACGGATGATCCACTCCGCTGTTCACAACGATTAAAAAATTCTTTACATCTGCCATAATCTTCTCCTTTCGGTTACCCATACAATTATATCCCTTTTCCATTTCGTTATTCTTATATTCAAGGGATGTTAGCAAAAATGTTTGTTCCCCCCCCTTTTTTGAGTCAAATCGCAGGATGTTTAAGCGAATGACACATAAAAAGCAAGGGGAAAATCCCTTCGAAACACTTCCAAAAAACCATAAGCGGGGATTATTACATCCTGATTTAAAACTAAAAGATATCTTCGATGAGATCGTTCAAGGTTTCCTGAAGCCTGGCGTCATCGGTTAAGGGAAGACATATGGCGGACCGGCACGCATCGTGAACCGGGATGTCCCGTCCGATCAACTGAGCGGCATAAATTAAAAGCCGGGTGCTGGCCCCTTCGGTAAGGCCATGCTCCCTGATATTTCTTATTTTTCCCGCCAGAGATACCAATTTTAAGGCGGATTTCATATCGATATCTCCTTCATGGGAGACGATTTCGGCTTCTTTTTCGGCTTCGGGATAATCGAACTCTAATGATATAAATCGCTGGCGCGTGCTCTGTTTGAGATCTTTCAATACCGATTGATATCCCGGATTATAGGATATCACCATCATAAAATCCGGATGGGCATGGATCATCTCTCCTTTTTTGTCAACGGAAAGCGTTCGCCGCATATCTGTTAACGGATGTATCACAACCGTTGTATCCTTGCGAGCTTCAACGATTTCGTCCAGGTAGCAGATGGCGCCCATGCGCACGGCCCGTGTTAACGGCCCGTCAACCCATACGGTTTCATCCTTTTTTAAAAGGTAACGCCCCAAAAGGTCGGACGCAAACAGGTCTTCATGGCAGGCAACGGTAATCAGGGGGCGTTTTAAATGATAGGACATATATTCCACAAATCTGGTCTTGCCGCACCCGGTAGGTCCTTTCAGCATAACCGGAAGCCTGGCGTCAAAAGCGGCCTCAAACATTCTGATCTCATCCCCTGCCCCAAGATAATAGGGCTCTTCTATAAACAGACGGCTCCCGGTATCCGGTTGAATTTGGTGTGTCATAAATGGATTACCTCATTATTAATTATAGTTTTAGATTACACCTAAAACCTGCACACAAAAAAATCTTTTATTTTCATACTCAGCAATATGATGTACCACAAAACATACACTCTATATGCTAACAGTATAATATAGTTATAGTTATTTAAGCCTTTTAAAATTTGTGTGCAGTTTTTAGGTTGTATTGACATGGTCGATGTAATAGTTATGTTAGCAGCATCGAAAAATCATTGACGGTTTCGTAAAAAGTCCAACTTCTGCGTTGTGCTGCATTTCGTAATCATTCAATGTACGAAAAGTACGCCTCATAATTACAAAATTTGCACGCCTTGAATTTGAACTTTTTACGAAACCGTCTAAATCGGACTTTTTACGAGTTTATCAAATCATTAAACGGCCAAGAACCATATACCGAATTCAGATGATAAACAACACCCATAACATACATCGACTTGTATTTGAAGATAAAGAGATCATACTTTTGGGGACCGCACACGTATCAAAAGAGAGTGTCCGGCTGGTCGCCCATGTAATAGAATCGGAAAAACCTGATACGGTCTGTGTTGAACTGTGCGAAGCCAGGTTCCAGTCCATCCGCCAAAAAGACAAATGGCTGGAAAAAGATATCATCAAAGTTATTAAGGAGAAAAAATCGTTTCTTCTTCTTTCAAATCTTCTCCTGGCGTCTTTTCAAAAAAGAATTGCAGAAAAATTTGACATTAAACCCGGGGAGGAAATGATAACGGCCATTGAAGCCGGAGAGGCCGCTGGCGCAGAAATACATCTTGCCGACAGGAATATTCGAATCACCCTGACCAAAACATGGCGGGTCATGGGACTGTGGGATAAAATCAAACTGTTGTTTCAACTGGTTTTATCCATGGGAAAAATCGACGACATTAGCGAGGAAGACATAGAAAAAATGAAGCAGGAGGATGTGCTTGAAACGCTTCTTGCCGATGTTGGGAAATCACTTCCGGTATTGAAAGATATACTGATTGATGAGAGAGACCGGTACCTGACCCACAATATCCGGACGGCGCCCGGCAATAAAATTGTTGCGGTTGTGGGCGCAGGACATGTGCCCGGTATAAAAAAATATTGGAACCAAGAGATTGATTTTGAGGCTCTTGAGCAAGTCCCGCCCAAAGGAAAACTATCAGCAATCCTGAAATGGATTATTCCCATGGCCATACTGGTACTAATTGTCTTAGGCTTTTATCGTGGCGGGGCCAATGTCGGAACGGATATGATAACGTGGTGGATTATGGCAAACGGTATTCTGGCAGGTCTTGGCGCCATCATTGCTCTGGCTCATCCCCTGACAATCCTCTCGTCGGTTTTGGCTGCCCCCTTGACTTCCTTGAATCCCATGATTGCCGCGGGATGGGTTGCCGGGCTTGTTGAAGCCTTTGCACGAAAACCCAAGGTCAGGGATTTCGAACAATTACCGGAAGACATAATCTCCATAAAGGGATTCTGGAAAAACAAGATAACGCGAATCCTTTTGGTGGTGGTCTTTACCAACCTGGGCAGTTCTCTGGGTACCTTTGTTGCCATACCTTTGATGGTAAAAGTATTATAATTGACGGCTTCGTAAAAAGTCCAACTTCTGCGTTGTGCTGCATTTCGCAATCATTTAACGTACGAAAAGTACGCCTCATGATTACAAAATTTGCACGCCTTGAATTTGAACTTTTTACGAAACCGTCTAAATTGGACTTTTTACGAGTTCATCATATAATTGACGGTTTCGTAAAAAGATCGAGTTAAGGAGACCTTTGAAAAATGTCAATTTTTGTTTAAGTTCAAGAAAGGCGATAATTTTAACCGCAGGAATACATTGAGTATTTTGAAGATTAAAATTTGAGCCTGACGCAGAAATTGAGCAAAAAGGGGCGTTTTTCAAAGGTCTCTTAGGGTTCCGGAGACGGCAAAATTTTTACGATGGTTCTCTGCATTTTTCTGCCGTCTTTCAATTCATAGGACCTGCAAACCGTTTTCAGACGCCTCTCGGCAAACAGTTTTACACATTCCGGAAAAAGCGCCCACTCCAGCTTCAAACCTTTTGCTCTGATGGAATCTATGGTGTCATCTTCGAGTATCTTATACGCTTTCTGGCCGATAATGGGCCCCGAATCTTCACCGTAATCCACAAAATGTACCGTACACCCGCCAATTTTGCATCCATATCGGAATGTGTCCCCATATCCGTCTACACCGGGAAACGACGGAAGCAGTGCCGGATGGATATTCATGATTCGCGGAATATCTGAATCCGCATTTACCCTGTCGATAAAATAAGGCGATAAATTCCTCATATAACCGGCCAATACCAGAAGGTCGAAGGGATAATGCTTCATCTCATCAATAAGTTTTGCCTCTGCAACCGCCCTTGTGATTATGAAGGCTTTCACCTTTTCAGAGTCCGCATGGGCGGTAAAAAAAGTCTGTTTTGAACTCAGATCGTTAAGGTCAAAATCGTCCGGGGGCGCCACCGTTGCCGGATCTTTTTTGAAATTCCGAATAATGGATCCATAATCCACCACAAACGTAGGAATTCCAAGCCGGGTCCCTTTTTCAAGACCCCTTGCATTGGGAATATCCGATCCCACGAATACTATTTTACCGTTTATCTTACCCGACTCGCAGGAATCCATAATGGCCTGCATGTTTGTCCCGGTTCCTGATATTAGCGCTCCGATTCGGATGGTTCGGCCCATTTTAAGTCTCCATGTTCAACA
>JAFDEW010000077.1 GCA_019310125.1 Deltaproteobacteria bacterium
TACAATTCGCATAACTCGCGGTTTCTGAGAATAATGATATCAGTGAGTTACAGGGTCTTAGAGACAGTCAAAATCTATGAAAAGCGCAAGTGGCTGGTTTGGGCAACAGCCCGTCAAGGTTTTACCCCATTCTCTTCCTGCAGTTGTCGCAGTGTTTCTTCCAGAACCGGGAGACGCTGTTTGTCTTTGGGATCTTTTGAGGCTCTCTTGAGTTCGATGATCATCTTAAGATAGAGAACCTTAATCGTGTGGCCTCTAAATTTAATGTTTACTGTGTGTTCAAGTAGGTCATCATAGGTTTTCCCTTCCTCAATTACAGCAAAGACGTCCAGGGGGCCCAAACGGGTCGAAAATAGAGCATGGCCTTCTCCTGAAATATCCCGTTCCGTTGGTTCAATTACCTTGTGGTCCAGGCGACGATGAAATGCGCCAATTGACTTGAGAAATGCAAGCAGTTTGACAATGTTTTCGGAAGATCGGCTATGAACGATGTCGACATCCATCGTGGTAACGGGTGCGCCCTGCACAACGGCAGCAAGACCTCCGACCAGAATAAAGTTGACGTCAGCTTTTATTAGTCCCTCAAGTACTGCGCTTAGGTCCGGATCCTCCGGAGACATCTTGAGAAACATTGCCACCAAACTCTTGTCAACACCCAGTGAGTTTTTCGCGGTCTTTTTTTTAGGCATATCCGAACCCTTCTGCCGAACAATTCTGTAGGTTGATTAAAAACAACAGGAAAGATGTTTCACAAATAAATTTGAAATAATTTCGCATGTTATTAATGGGTTGTCAATTATTTAAACCTGAATCTTGCATGAAAATTAATGATATTTTTTAAATGGCTAATTGGAGCGGGTTTAGATAAAATCACATCATCATAGTTTTTACCCAAATGTTAAATCGGATGATGATCTTTTTATTCATTAATTTTCACCCGAAGGACGAGCCGGAGGCTTCCATCTGCTGCGTTATTAAGGGTTCGTAATAGTTCACTATGACTTCAGCCTTAAATGCCTTGCATATGAAAGCCTCCGACTCGTGCAAAATTCAGGTTAAACCTAATAAGAAAAAATCATTGCTCGATTCGTACAGAACCGGCATATGTAGATTGTACATACTGTCTATTCAGAAATGGACGGCTTTCGTATTATCGGAAAGATTGTGTGGATATCGAGAAATGTGATATGAGTTGTTAACGGTTTTTAAAAAACATTCAAAAGAAATAATATGACAAATACCACCCCTTTGAAAATCATCCTGACGAACAATCTCAGGCTTTCCAATATTCCTGCGGAAATCCGGGCAAAGCTCATGGAGACGCTGACATTTCCCAATCCCAAGTGGCTGGAGAATCAGAAAATGGGCCGCTGGAACCGGGGCACCCCGAAACTGCTTAAGTTTTATGATAAAACCCGGGGCGGCGGGCTGTGGATCCCCAGGGGGTATATGCGGCAGTTGGTGTTGCTCTGCAGACGTCGGGAGGTACCGGTTGAGATTGATGATCAAAGACGGGTGTTGACGCCGGTGGATTTCAAGTTTGCCGGGCAACTCAAGCCCTTCCAGAACAAAGCGGTTACGGTCATGCTGACAAGAGATTTCGGCACATTGGACGCCCCCACGGGCAGCGGAAAAACGGTGATGGCGCTGTATATGATTGCCCGTCGCCGGCAACCCGCCCTGATTGTGGTGCATACTAAAGATCTGGCGTATCAATGGATGGAGAGGGCAGGGCAGTTTCTCGGAATTCCGGAGGAGGACGTGGGGTTTATCGGCAGCGGGAAAAAAAATGTGGGGGAAAAACTTACGGTGGCCCTGGTTCAATCTTTGTATAAATGTGCTGAAGACGTATCGAAAGATGTGGGGTTTCTGCTGGTGGATGAATGCCATCGATGTCCCAGCCGAACCTTTACCCAGGCGGTGAGCGATTTTGATTCCAAATATATGCTCGGACTGTCGGCAACCCCATGGCGCAGGGACCAGCTGTCAAAATTGATATTCTGGCACTTAGGAGATGTGCATCAAAAAATCGATCAAAGCCTTTTGGTTGAAAGCGGTGATGTGCTGCCTGCCGAGATTATCATCCGGGAGACCGATTTTAAGCCCTATTACGATCCGGTGAATGAATACAGCAAAATGATATCCGAACTCACGTCCGACGATGACAGAAACCGCCTGATCGCATCGGATGTCGCACGGGAGGTGATTAAAAACGATGGGGTCTGCCTGGTTCTATCCGACAGAAAAAAACACTGTGCGAACCTGAAGGCGATTTTGGAATATGGACATAACATATCCTGCGAAGTTTTGACCGGCGATGTGACCGGCAATCAGCGGCGGGAGGTCCTGGACCGCTTAAATCAGGGAAACGTCAAGGTGTTGCTGGCCACAGGGCAGCTTATCGGGGAGGGGTTTGATCGCAGGGATCTGTCTCCCTTGTTTCTGACAACGCCCATAAAATTCAGCGGCAGGGTGCTTCAATACATTGGCCGGGTGCTCCGGCCCGCACCGGGCAAGACGAAAGCAAAGGTTTATGATTATGTAGACGTTAAAGTGGAGGTTTTGAAAGCTGCGGCCAGGGCGCGGCAAAGGGTTTACGCGCCGGAAAGCCATTTTTCCAGCAACGGCGGCGAAGCAGCGCATCTTGAAACCGGTTTCCATTCACATTGAGCATTCAGTTCTATGCCTTCCTGAATCACGGAAACGGGTCGATCTGACGACACCACGATGATAATCAGGTTATTGTGTTCAGCGGTAAAGCGAAGCGCGGAATTAAAACGCGCCCCCCGAGCCCGATCTTCGGTCGGAGTGGCCCGGCCGTCCAGAAGGCAGGCAAACCCGTGAAGTCTCAAGTCGGATCCGATATGCAAGGCGCCGTCGACCTTTGAAAGAGATTCCGAAAATTCCAGAAAGCCGTTCTGGCGCAAATCAAGGGGCGGTTCAAGTTTTTGCCCGGAAATTTTAACAGGTTCCTCGTTAAAATCAATGACAAGCGTGCAGCCGTATTTTCCGTTCTCGGCCGTGTGAACAATTCTGGAAACAATTTGAAACAACTCATGTCCGATTGAGGGATCGATCTTGGCTTCGAGCAAAATTTCTTCCACCTCCACCAACTTGGCCCGGTAAGTAGACGAGTGAAAACTTCCATCAAAAAAACTGCACACAGGATCATTATTTAAGCTTAAAACGCCGTGACGGCTTCTAAAATCAGCAGCCACATGGAACGGTTCCACATGACCTGTTGCAATGCCAACGATGGCCTTTCCATCAGAGACCAGGTTGCGGTCTGAATTTTCCACCGCCAGCAACAGCTTGCGCACATGCTTTAAATTGTTTAACCTGGGCTGTTCTATAACCGGAAAACGAATGATAAATTCTATTTCCGGAAACATACGAGGCTCCGTAAAAATTAATTTCCCCTGAGGCCATTCCCCTTCTTCCCTTGTGTTTGAAATGCCCAGGACCGCATCCAGAACCGGAAAAATCCGAAGCGAGCTGTCCCATCCCAGCCGGATATTCATTTGATCCACGATATAATCGCGAACCGCATGCGTTGCATAGTTACGCAAAACATATCCGGAATTACCTGCATACAAAGGGTCTTCAGTGGCAAAATCATGGGAAAGAAGCCAGGTCGCATGTTCAAGCCAACATTCCGTGGGGCCGATTGAACACATATCCGGATGATGCTCGGTAAACCACATCTGGTAAAAAATAGAGTGGGATCTTCCGCCAAAAGAGATGAGCCCTGTGAGTTGAAGATTGTTTTCGGGGTGAACATGACCCGAGCGCATAATTCGGGATATGTGAGATGCTTTGTCCCGCCACTCGTTGGATTCAAGATAGAGCTTTTTGAACTTGGGTTCATGGTCATGAAGAAGATGTTGCGGATCGTAAACGTAAACCGGATCATCAGGCCTTACCGCATAGATAATGGCGGCACGGCTCATTCCGGAAAAATGCGAAAGTCCGTCGCGAAGTCCGTCAAGGGTGTGAAAAAGACACAAATGTCTAAAAGAAGAGTTCTCCATTCCGCCTCCGGGATGTGTCGAAAAATAAAATCTGATTTAAATCATTATCGAGTTTTCCCGTCAAGCGCTTCTCTGATTTTTTTAGCAAGTTCACTTCTGACCACCGGCTTCATGACATATCCGTGAATGCCCATGGCCTTTGCCTTATGCTCGCTTATTTTTTCAGAAAAGCCGGTACAAATTATAACCGGAATATCAGGTCTTATTTCAATAAGTTTTTGGGTCAGGTGAATCCCCGTCATATTGGGCATGGTCATATCAGTAATAACCAGATCGAACTTGTCGGGAGCGGCTCGAAACGCTTCCAGTGTTTCAATGCTGCTGGTTCGTGCGGTGACACGATAACCGAGTCGTTCCAGAATCTGTTGTGTCATTCGCACAATCTGTTCTTCATCATCCACCACAAGGATTCGTTCTTTGCCCCTTTCCACGGTTGATATGACCCGGGGTTCCTCTGTTTCAGCCTGGCTTTGAATTACCGGCAGGTAAACATGGAATGCGGTTCCCTTACCCGGTTCGCTGTATACGCTTATGTTGCCTCCACAGCTTTTGACGATGCCGTGCACCATGGCAAGGCCCAGGCCGGTGCCTTTACCTTTTTCCTTGGTGGAATAATAAGGTTCAAATATTCGATCCATTATAGACTCATCAATGCCGGTGCCGGTATCCGCCACCGTCAAACAAACATATGGCCCGGGAATCATGGTCGGATCTTTTAAGTCATCCATATCCAACTGGATCTCTTTTAATGTTATATCCACTTTTCCGCCTTTATCCTCCAGGGCGTGATAGGCGTTGGTCAAAAGGTTCAAGGCGACCTGATGAATCTGTGTGACATCGGCCAGAACAAAACCGCAGGTATTGCTGATATTCTGGCTGATTTCAATGGTACTCGGCAAGGAAGATCTGATGAGCTTCAATGCTTCTTTCACAACAAGCTGAATTTTTAATGGCTTTAGTTCCTGATCCGCCTGTCTGCTGAATGTGAGAATCTGTTTGACCAAATCTGAGGCACGATTCCCGGCGATAAGCACTTCCTTCAGATTATTATGTAATTGGCTTCCTTTTTCTGTATCATCTAACGCCAGTTCGGTATATCCGATCATGGAATAAAGGATGTTGTTGAAATCATGGGCAATGCCGCCGGCCAACGTGCCGATGGATTCCATTTTCTGGGCTTGCTGGAGTTGAGCTTGAAGCTGTTTTTGTTCAGTTACGTCAAGAAAAATGGTTAGAATAAACGAATTGCTTGAAATCCGAATGACTCTGGCAAACATAAGTCCATTGATAATGGCGCCGTCTTTGGCCTTAAAATCCATTTCCAATCCATTGACTTCTCCGGATGTTTGTAACTTCTTTAAAAATCCGGCCCTGTCATTATCAGAGTAAAACCCGATCCCCGTTGTCGTCTTTCCAATGATCTCTTTTGGGGAGTATTGGGTCAGATCACAAAACATATTATTGATGTCAACCAGTTTGCCTGTTTCTAATTCAGTAAGGGCAATGGCTTGAGGAGATACATCGAAAAGGCTGCGGAATTTAGATTCACTCTCCCGCAGTGCCTTCTCCGACTGTACTCTTTCGCTAATATCAATGACAATTCCTCTCAAACCCATGGGTTGATCTTCATGGGTTCTAGCGGCGGTATTCACCATAACGGGAAAAGTACTGCCGTCCTTTCTTAATGCGGTGTACTCGACAAGACCCATCTGTTCGCCCTGCAATATCTTTTGAGCATTTTCCATGACTCGTTGGCGATCTTCCGGAACGAACATCTCAAACCCGTTTAATCCTTGATCAACGTCTTGTTGGGTATACTTAAAATAGTCTAGTGCGCTTTGATTTACAAATGTGAGATGACCACTTACATCTATTTCGAAGATGGTTTCCGGTAATAATTCGACTAACTCTCGAAATCTTTCTTCGCTTTCTCGCAATGCCTCCTCGGCCTGCTCGCGTTCTATGATTTCCTGATGCAGCTGGGCATTGGTTGTCTTCAATTCTTTCTGGCTTGCTTCCAGCTGTTCTTTTTTTACCGTAGTTAAAGACAATTGGGCCAGCATCTGGTTAAAATTTTCTATTAATTGTCTCACATCGCCGGACATGGCGGGCTTAACCCGTATATCGAAGTTGCCTTGATTGACTGCCTGGGTCGCCTTTTGAAGGTTGGTGATGGCACGAGAAAAATAGATGCCCGTCCAAGTAGAAAAAGCGATAATAAACAACATGCCCAAACCCATAGACAAAAACCCCAGTGTTTTAAATGATTGTATGAGGTCATTTAATACCATCATCAAGTAGCGGGTTGTGCCGTGAGAGACATCCTGTGCGGCCAGAATAGGACGGGTGAACTCGTCAATATAACTCGTTGCCGAAACGCCCAATCGAACACCGTCTGCGGTTTTTTCATTCATCGGGGCGATGTACATGAATTTATTCCGCAGATCTCCGTTAGGCTCTTTCCATTTGTAGTATCCATGTGAATATCTACCCCCCAGACTGTTTTTCATGATCGTCCAAAACTCCGGCAGTTTGTCCGATAGCGAGTGTAAGTCCAGATTTTCTATTTTGGAATTTTTATGAAAGCGATTAATAGCGGTATTCACATCCTGAACGGCGGTGTATCCTTTTTTACCCACGGGTTGAAGGGCAATTTCTCTGAATTTTAAGTCATTTTGCAGGTTTTCTACCGTCATATCAGGATGGGCCTGAAGGAATAATTCCAACTGAAGAACCACGTCCAATACTTTCTGGCGAATAAAATCTTCTGACATTTGCTCGATTATGGGTTTACTGCGTTGCCACTGTTCTTTTTGCCCCCGGCAAACCGCATGATTGGCTTGGGTGAGAAATCGGTGGTCGAATATGCTGATCAAGCAGCCAAAAATTATAATAGGAATCAAACCGGAAGCGATTGTAATCGCTATCAATTGGGTACTAAATTTTTTCGGTAACAGCCGTGAAAATTGCATAATAATTGTCTTTCAATCAATAATATTATCGGTTTTTAGAATAACCCGGCGTTTGATTTGAATGTTCAAACTCTTTGCCTTTTTCAAATTCAAGGACAGTTTGTTGATCATCGGTTTTTGAGAGGGGATGGTTCGCACATTAACACCTGATAATATCTGAACCATAGGATCGACGGCTTGTCGGCCAATTTCGTAAAAATCGCAATGTACGGCCATCAAAACACCATCTTCTACGTCTTTTTTTGTAACTGAGACAACGGGTATCTTGTGTTTATCCGAGATATGAATAATGGTTTGTAAATTCTCAGGTAAATTCATTATAGGATCCGTCGGAATATAAATGGAATCAACTTTTTTTGCGAGCGAATTCAAGAGGTTCTCAAGTTCCGGCAAATCCCTTTTTATAACTGAGACGGTTAGAGGTTTCCAGCCCAATTCAACAGCGGCGGTCGTTGCTTCTTTCCCGGTGACCACCGCTTGAGGCATTTCCGTGCAATAAATAATACCCAGTGTTTCCATTTCAGGGAGGACCTCTTTTACCATATCAAACTGTTCTTTTACGTCGACCTTCATGCTGACGCCGGTAATATTTCGTCCGGAATCCTCGTAAGTCCGGATAATCCCGGTCGCCTTTGGGTCACCCACAATAGAGAACACAATGGGAATCGGTTTTTTTTCGGTGGCCTCTAACGCCGCTAAGGTACTTCCCGTGCCCAGAGTCAAAATCAGGTCAACCTCTTTTTTTACAAAATCAAGGGCGGTTTTCATCGCAAGTTCTTTATCCTGCTCTACATTTTTATAGTCTATTTCTAGGTTGACACCTTCCTTATACCCTTTGTCCTTAAGCCCGTCGAGTACACCTTTATACGTCTGGTTAAATGCATGAATCTTCTCCGTCCACTGTAACACGCCAATGTGAAACTCTTTATTTTTTGTCTCGCACCCGAAGCAGAACAAATAAAATATCATTAGAGTTGATATTAATGCGATGCATTTAAAATATTTTTTCATGATTAATCTCCATTCAATATTTCCGAATACAGACTTCGTAATTTATTTCCGATATCCAGAAACCAGCAACGAGCATCGTTATGTTTTATTTAGTTTGCAAAAACCGAGGGAGCTTAGTATCCGGTTTTATTTAATAATGAAAGTTGTTTTTAGCCATCTATTCAGATTTCTTTATTTTTGCATATTTTGTGCCAAATACATTATAAGCAACAATCTGTCAATAGTTACAGACATTTAAAATTATTTTTCGCCTTTTTTAGAAATGCTTTGACGTGAATCCTTTTTTAGAAACTTAAAATGTGTCAAAAATATGACGGAATGCCATTAATTACGATACCCCTTATTGCCAACCAGGCTTTTGGAACCTTTTTGGATTGTGCTGAAACTTCGGGAATTTTGCATATGGCGTTGACACGCGGTGTTGTGCTTTATTAATGTTAAAAGCATTCGATTATCTTTCAATTCGACCAGAAATGGCCGGAGAAAAACAGGAGGTAAGATACAATGGCCTACACGGAGAAGATTTTGGAAAAAAGTATTGATCCCAGTGTTCATAAAATGCTGGAACGCGCGGAGCAGCTAAATCTGGAGACGGTTTGGGACAGATATGAGGCCATGCTTCCGGAGTGCGGGTTCGGTGAGCTCGGCGTTTGCTGCCGCAACTGCAACATGGGTCCCTGCCGGATCAGCCCTTTTGATGACCAGGGCCCAAAGAAAGGTGTCTGCGGCGCCACAGCGGATATTATCGTAGCGCGAAACCTGATACGAATGATTGCCGGCGGGGCCGCCGCCCATTCCGACCATGGCCGTGACCTTGCCCACACCCTCTTGCTGACTGCTGAAGGAAAAGGCGGGGGATACGAGATCAAAGATGAGGAAAAGCTGAAAGCACTTGCCGGTGAATACGGTATAGAAACAGAAGGTCGTTCAAAGGAGCAAATCGCCTTGGATCTGGCCCGGGCGGTTTACGGAGAATTCGGCAAGCAGGAAGGGTTTGTGCAGTTTACCCGGCGTGCGCCTGAAAAACGGGTGGCGTTGTGGAAAAGACTAGGAATAGATCCGAGGGGTATAGACCGTGAAATTGTGGAAATTATGCATCGCACCCACGTCGGCGTGGACAACGACCCGGTCAATTTGATTCTTCAGGGACTCAAGGCCTCCATTGCCGACGGATGGGGCGGATCCACCATTGCAACGGAGCTGTCGGACGTGCTCTTCGGAACGCCCACTCCGGTACGCTCCCAGTCCAACCTCGGTGTTTTAAAGCAAGACCATGTGAACATTATCGTTCACGGTCATGAACCGGTGCTTTCGGAAATGATCGTGGCTGCTTCAAATGACCCGGAACTGGTAGCTTTGGCGGAAAAGGTCGGCGCCAAAGGTATAAATGTGGCGGGTATTTGCTGTACCGGTAACGAGATCAGCATGAGACACGGTATTCCCATTGTGGGAAATTTTTTACAGCAGGAACTCGCCGTGATCACGGGGGCGGTTGAGGCAATGATTGTGGATGTTCAGTGTATCATGCCGTCACTCGGACCCCTGAGCGAATGCTTCCATACAAAATTCATTTCCACATCTCCCAAGGCCAAGTTTCCGGGTGCCACCCACATGGAATTTAATGAAGAAAAAGCATTTGATATTGCCAAGCAGATGGTTCGGGCGGCAGTGGAAAACTATAGCTATCGCATCCCGGAAAAGGTCCTTATCCCGGAAGACAAGACCGAATGCATGGTCGGTTTTAGCGCCGAAGCCATCGTCAAGGCTCTGGGCGGAACCCTGGATCCTCTGTTGAACGCGATCAAGTCCGGAGATATCAGGGGAATCGCCGGTGTGGTGGGATGCAACAATCCCAAGATCAGGCATGATTACGGCCACGTGACTTTGGTCAGGGAGCTGATCAAAAACAATGTGCTGGTGACGACAACCGGCTGCAATGCCATCGCCTGTGCCAAGTTCGGCCTGATGCTTCCCGAAGCTGCCGACCAGGCGGGTGACGGGCTCAAGGGCGTATGCCGGGCCTTGGGGGTTCCACCGGTTCTGCATATGGGCTCCTGTGTCGATATCAGTCGCATCCTCACGGTATG
>JAFDEW010000371.1 GCA_019310125.1 Deltaproteobacteria bacterium
AGCCGGTACGGAGTCTATACCAAGTCACCCCAGACCGGTTTTTATTCTGAATCTTACTCCGGTGGAAAAGTTCCGGAAGCCATGGATTCAGCAGGATTTGACGCCATCGTCTTCACGGGCAAAAACAAGCGTCCGGCCGTAATTGTCATAGAGCCTGAGGGAGTAGAATTCCATGATGCTGGCGATATCTGGGGAATGGATACTTATGAAACCGAAGATACCGTAAACGAAAAATTCGGCAACGGATCAACAAAATCCGGAGCCGTAGTCATCGGCCCGGCAGGAGAAAACCTTGTTCGATTTGCTGTTATCGAAAACGACTACTGGCGTTCCGCCGGAAGGACCGGCGTGGGAACAGTCATGGGTTCAAAAAATCTTAAGGCGATCGTCTTTAAGGGCAATAAAAAACGCCCGCTGTTTAATGAAAAACGAGTGAGAACGTTTTCAAAGGAGATTGCCGCAGAATCAAAAAACAATCCTGCTGTTCAGGCATACAAAAAGATGGGTACGCCCATGATGGTCGAGTTCGTCAATAAGATAAAGGCATTCCCGACCCGGTACTGGTCTGAAGGTTTCTTTGATAAATGGAAAAGCATCAGTGCCGAAGCCTTGCATAAGCAGTGCAACGTTCAGCCCCGTGCATGCGCTAAATGTTTTATCGCGTGCGGCAGAATGACGACTGTCCAAAACGGCCCCTATGCCGGCCTAAAAATCGAAGGGCCTGAATATGAAACCATTTTTGCCTTTGGCGGTCTCTGCATGATCGACAGTATTGAAGCAATAGCCTATTTGAATGATATCTGCGATCGTCTGGGCATGGATACCATATCCGCAGGAAATCTCTGTGGATTTACCATTGAGGCTGCCGAGAGGAAAAAAATCGATTTTCAGATAGAATATGGAGATGTGAATGCCATCGCAGGTTTGCTCAAAAAAATCGCAACCAGACAGGGTATCGGTGACATTTTGGCCCGGGGGATCAGACATGCGGCCCGGACCTGGGACATGGAAGATATAGCGGTGCATGTTAAAGGTCTTGAACTGCCCGGTTATGATCCCAGGGTTCTCAAGGGATGTGGGCCTTTTGATCGATTTCGAAGACCGTCTGACGCTTATGGATACACTCATTCTGTGCCGATTTTTCAGAGATATCTATCCCTGGGAGCGTCTGGGAGAAATTATCGAAATGACCACCGGGCAAAAACAGGACAAAGCCGCATTGCGCAAAAGAGCTGCTGAAATATCGACCTTGATTCGATGTTTTAATATACGGGAAGGTCTGAAGCCTGAAGATGACAATCTACCGAAACGCTTTTACAAAGAAACTCTTAAATCAGGACACAGGATTAAAAAACAAGAACTCGAAACCATGCTGCAGGAGTATTATAATCTCAGAGGTTGGCGTAAAAACGGATTTCCTGAAGTTACGCCGAACCGAATGAAATTATCACTAAAAAAATCAATGGGATAATTTAGCGACGAATTGGTCTAAATACCTCCGGCGCGGCTCTGGATTACGGATGCTTAAGCACAAGTTTCAGTCGGTTGGAAAGAGAAACACGCCGTCGTGGAGCGTTCCCTGTATGAAGATTCAAATGAGTTTGCCCTGATATTCTTTTAATTACATATTGCAAACCTTTTTAAAAGTACTATATTTAGCATTCGTAATATATTGAACCTAAGATTCTCGACCCAATTGAATGAATATAATGAGTAAAGAAGGATACAGGAGTATTCATCATTAAAAAATACATCTCACTTATTTTTTTAACCACGTTTATCGTTTTTTCATCAGGCTGTTCCACCAGTTACAAAGTCAAGCCGCTCCCTTTTAAATCACCGGCTTCATTAAATAATGTCGTAAGTATTGCAGGAGCTGAAGTGGCAGCCATAGCTTTTGTTGATGATGCAACGACCAAAGAAGCTTTTGGATTTGATATTCACGGTGCCGGCATGCTTCCGGTTCAGGTGATATTCGACAACCAGGGTCCGAACTCACTGGAAATAAACGCGCAACAGACATTTTTAGAGGATGAAAAAGGTAACCTGTGGCCGATTTTGAGCAAGGAAATTGCATATGAAAGGGCTACTAAGTATGCCAAAACAAAAAATATCTTTGAAAAAGGGGCGTATCATGGCTTTTTGGGCGCTGCCGCAGGATCTATCATCGGAGCAGCCATCGGCATCGTATCCGGCGAAAATGTAGCCAGCGCAGCAGGTAAGGGTGCTGCATTGGGTGCTGCTGCCGGAGCCACCATGGGAGGTATTTCCGGAGCCAGCTCAGACGATGCCCGCAGATCCATTATCGATGATTTACGTGAAAAATCACTTCAAAACACAGCCGTTGCGCCCAAAAGTCTTGCTCACGGCTTTCTATTTTTCCCGGGTGAGGCCAAATCGGCCAAGCAGCTTCGCCTCCAGCTGATAGAAAGTGATTCCGGCAGGGTGCATGTTTTAAAGCTTGCTCTTTAAAACCAAAACGATTAAAAATATCGATCTTTTGCGATGGTAATCAAATATGATGGTTTCGTAACAAGTCAAAAAACGACTTTTACGAACCTTTTAAAACCCGAAACCTGATGAATTCGACCTTTTACGAGATCATCAAAAATGGAGAATAATTAATGGCCCTTGAAACCAAAGAACAAGTTTTAGAAGAAATTCTTTCCCGGAAAAAACCCTTGTGTCCCCACTGCGGCAAGGAAATGAGTATATGGGAGGTCCCTCCTTTTTCCTTCAGCGACGGCCTGGGCTGGGGAGAACCTTACCTGTTTGTATGTTTCAATAATGATTGCCCGGTGTATTTAAAGGGATGGGATGATATAATGGATAATTATGCCCATAAAGCTTCCGTCAGGTGCATGTGTTACCCCAGTAACCAACAATTTGAATACTTACCGGTATTCAGCACCATAGGAGGCACCGGGCAAATAATTGACGATCAGATTCTGGCAGAACAGGAAATTTTGAAAGAGAAAATGAAAAAAGGATTTTCCATTCTTGCGGGTGCTTATGCATCCAAAGACTCGGTTACCGTGGTCAGGTTACTTCTTGATGGTGCCGAACCGCAACGGGTGCGGTTAAAGGCAGCGGAAATGATCGGTGACATCGGAGAACCGGAAGCCATAGATCCCATCAGAAGTGCCAAATTCGGCAATGAGATTACCCAAAAACAGGTCGACAAATCTATAAGGAAGATTCATGAACGGTATTTCACCCGAGAGTGTCCTTTTTGTGCGGAGATAATAAAGAAAAGAGCAAAAATCTGCAAACACTGCGGGAAGGATGTGGCCGGTAAGTAAAAAATCCTGGCTCAAAGGACCAGGTTTTGGTTGTTCTTAGAGGGAATTTGCTTTATTGGAAGTTCATTGACTTATTGAAATTCCAAATAACAAATCCCAAAAAACAAATAAATAACAATGACCAAAATTCAAAATCCCAAACAAAAAAACAATCGCTAACGCGGCACAAGCGCCTGCGCTGCGCGTTGAACCGGTTTGGAATTTAGGATTTCGAATTTATTTGTAATTTGGTGCTTGGAATTTGTGATTTTAGACACAAAACTCCAAGGCAGAGCCATCTATCTCTGCCCTAGCTCCAAAGAACTAAAGAGTTACATCCGTTTCTAATTTTTCTCCATTGGTGTGAACAAGATTTTTGGTCTCGATTCTTTCTGCATCTATCCAGAGACCTTCAAGGTCATAAAAACTGCGGATCGGTTCATAAAAAACATGAATGATCACATGACCATAATCGAGCAAAACCCAGTGCCCTTCTTTTTTGCCTTCCACACTTAACGGGGTTATACCGTGCTTCTTTAGATCCACCTGAATAGCTGCAGATGATAAAAACGTCGGCAATAGAAGATAATTTTCGAAGGTCAAGAACAACAAGATCGATTGCTTTTTTTCCCAAAACGGCTTGGATATAAAGATTAAGGGATTGGGCCGGATAAGGGTCGGGAAGATTTGTCATAAATAAAGTCCTTTGCTTTTTATAAAGGCTTCAACGATTTCAGGTACCAGAGATTTAATTGGGCGCCCTGTTTTGATAAGCTTGCGAATTTTCGTTGATGAAATATCAATAGGAGTAACATCAAAAACAAAGACCGGCTGTTTTATTTCATGAACATAAGATGATTGCGAAGCCGATATCTTATATCCCTCTGAAATTTTGGATTTGAGATAATCTTCAACGGTTTTCCGCGCAAACACCCTGCGTTTTTCTCCTTCAGTGCCTCGGGACATGACAATAAAAGGGATCAGCAGAAAAAGATCTTTATAGGATTTCCATGTGTCTATCTCTAAAAAAGCGTCCAGTCCCAGGATCAGAACAAGCTCGGTGTCTTCAGGCAGAATCGATTTAAAATGGCGAACCGTGTCGATGGTATATGACGGCCCGGAACGTTTCAGTTCAACATCAGAAACCGAAAAGTCAGGGTGGGTTGAAAATGATAGGCGGATCATCTCTATCCGGTCTCCGGCATCCACCAGGCCGTCCGGTTCTTTGTGGGGTGGAAGTGCCGAAGGAATAATAAAAATTTTATCCAGACCAAATCCCTTTTTAACTTCCTGAATAACCTGGATATGTCCTAAATGAATCGGATTGAACGTACCGCCGAAGAGTCCTATATGTTTCAAAAATTCTCCGTCTCACCATCTAAGTTCTTATCTGACCCTCTCCAAACACCACAAACTTGGTTGTGGTAAGCTCCTCCACCCCCATGGGTCCGAAGGCATGAAGCTTTGAGGTGCTGATACCGATCTCCGCACCCAGCCCAAGTTCCCCGCCATCGTTGAAACGTGTGGAAGCATTTACCAGAACAACGGAAGAATCCACGTCACGCACAAAGCGCCTCGCCCTCTTATAATCACCCGTGACGATGACTTCCGTATGGCTGGAGCCATATCTTGCAATGTGAGAGATGGCCTGATCCATATCTTTAACAATTTTGACCGCCAGGATAAGATCCAGGTATTCCTCCGGCCAATCCGCTGGGTCAGCCTTCCGGGCCTCCGGCAATATCCTGCAGGTTTCAGGACAGCCTCTGATTTCAACACCGGCCTTTATAAAGCGCTCGGCCATTTTTGTGAGAAATTCCTGTGAAATTGACCGGTGTACCAGCATGGTTTCCATGGAATTACATACGCCGGGGCGT
>JAFDEW010000372.1 GCA_019310125.1 Deltaproteobacteria bacterium
GGACATTATCGGGCGTGGTGAAACCTTCTCAAAGCATAGGTTTCAGGTGTCGGGTGTCAGGTTTCAGGCTGGCTCTCGCTTTTTCACTACTGACACCTGACACCTGAAACCTGACACCTGAGGACCAGTGTCCAATTTTCATGCAATCCCCAGAAAATTAAGGAGTCACGATTATTTTTCCAAGCTGAATGACGAGGTCTGTAATTAAAAGTTTTGATGCTTGTTTTATTTGAGTTAAATAATTAAATATCTATTGTCAATATTTTTACTTACCAAATAAAATAATAACCAATTATAACCATAAATGACATAAAATGCCTTTATTTTTAGAGGGTACAATAAAATATTACCCGAATTGAGCGTAAACAAAACGGAAATATCATTTTATGTGCTTGAGTTATTATGTATTTTTGTGGATTCAGATGAATTTTCATAACGCTTCCATAAATGAAATAGTATGCCCCCACATTCGCCATTTGGTATTTATAGTCCCTCACGCCGGCTGATGAGCAGCGATTGAAATGAACGCCCGGAGTGGAAAAACATTCCTATTATCATGTGCTCGTCTTTGTCGGATATGGAGACCGTTAAAAAAGCGGCGGATGCCGGATGCAGACATTATATTATAAAACCGTTTAAAAAAGAGCATCTCCTGGCAAAAGTTCGAGAAACTTTAGAACATGAAAAACCGGTTTTAAGGGATAAAAATGAAATCAAATCTCAATTGGGTTTAGACGAGGAGACCTACCAAGAAATTGCCCGAACGTTTGCGTCTATGATAAACGATAAGATCGCTGTGTTAGAAAAACGGATAAAAGGAGAAACTGAGGAAGGAAAATCATTAGATCTGTTATTATTATTAGAAAGTGCAGTTTATTTGGGGGAGTCGAGAGCACACCTTATCCTGCTTTATATGCTTCAGGAAAACCGATTTTCTTCCTGTTTGATCGCCGTGATTAGATGGTCATAGATGTTCGGAAGCTTTTCGGTAATACGGTCCCAGGAAGCCGTCTGCGGTATTTCAAAAAAGGCGCGTTTCATCTGGTTTTCCACAGACATAATTGTTTCCGCCAGACCGGCATCTAAATGCGGCTTAAATTCCGGATAGGTGTGAATCACGCGCATAAACCTGCCGGTGATCAGGGACTGGGTTGTCAGAATCTCACCGGCACGCAATATACAATTGCGAAAAACGCCTCGCGTAAGCCGTTCTTCTTGGTCGCGGTCATAAATAAGATTGTTGAATGCCGCCTCATCCGAATATATCTTGATGCGCCGCTCTGCAATCTTGGAATAAACCAGAGCCAGATCACGGAAAAAATCATCCGAAATTTCCAAGCCTTCATCCTCGACAAGGGCGCTGATTAGAGTGGTTACAATATCAATGGCCATTCGGTTGAGCCCTCTTGTTTCATCTGCCTCGGAAATTTCCTGGTGCTTGTGGTCAAAAGGTTTCTGGGAAAACATGACCTGAGCCGCGGATGTCGCTTTCCGATAAATTTCGATAAGCGTGTAAATTTCCGCTCCCCAGTTTGTGGCAAAGTGAATTTTTTTGAGCAGTTCACTGTTGAATGCAACTTCACCGGAAAGTTGATAATGGAACTGCATCAAAAAGTCGATCAGCCCGAGCATCTTATGGTCTTTGGTTTCCATAAATTTTTTCCTCAGAGCAAGCAACAGGGGATCGAGGAGCAGCCGTTTGACCCGTCCGTAAAGCTTTTCTTCGGAGATGCGATAGTAAAAGGCCTTGGAAAAGTCGTAGTCGTGAACCACCACCGGATACATGAGCCGATCGAGTTGAACACGCTTAAAGGATCGAATATCCGCATCAATCACTCCCACTGCCTTTGCCCCTGAAGCAAGCGCGATGCCGAAGCTTAAGAATACATTCTTTCCTTTGCCGGGCTCAAGAAATACAAATCCGGCATGGTTCAGCATATCATACACCTGGGAAAAAATCGGTCCGTCATTCCATTGAATGATGTAATTTTTGATTTGATGTTGCGTTAAGAGATCTCGCAACAACACCGCGTCATCCTCTGATGCCCGGTCCAGACCGAAAATGATCCGGTGAAAATATCGCACCTGTCTTAGCTGGTTTAAAATATTTTCAAAAACCAGACGGTTTTCGGCAGTTGTAAACTCGCTTGCCAGAAGCGGGATAATCAGAACGGTTTTTTTTTGCCGGGTGCCCTGTCTGAGTTTGCTTTTAAGTCTGTTCCGGTCCTGTTTCTGAAGAACCCTATACGTGGTCAACTCACCTTTATGTTGTGTAATTTCGATGATTGCTTACCTCCGATACGAAAATTAATCATTGAAAATGCGTTTTGAATTTATTCAATAATCGAAATTCCATACCCTTTTTCCCGGTTCACCCCGTGCATCCGGGTTGTTCGGAATCGTCCAAATTGATTAACTTAAAGATAACCTAATCAATGGCAGGTGCAAAATTAGTTCATTGGCGTAACTCGGTAAGGTAGTGTATGGAAAATTGATTGTGTGTAAAATTCAAGGATAGCGCAACATCTGGAAGCTGATCGGTTGAGATGGCCAATACATTTAAATTATCAAAAGCAAGCCAGAGTGTCAAGCACCAGTTTTCATCCAACTGCACCAAATTACAGCTGTTTTAGGCAACCCATTAGCAAGTGTCCATCCATAAATGGTCTTTTTCCCCAATCTCTGCGTTATGCTCAAAAAATAATCCTCGAAATATCAACTATATGCCTGCGGTTATTTTTTTCGCATGCCTTGATCTTGAACAAAAATCCTCATTTATGGATGGACAGACTGCATTTGGCCCCCGTCTCAGGGTAAACGTATTTGATTTCGGTGCAGCGGTGCCATAGCGTGTTTCTCTTGGAAACCCACTGACTGTTTGAAGGGCATTAGCACGCGTTCGTCCATGTTATTGCTTTTTGAAAATGATGTCCCCATAAAACGTTACAGCAGATTCCAGGGTATTATCCGTATCGGTCATGATGGCCACACCGGAGATGGTTGGAGGTTCTGTGCCAAACGCTTTTTTGTAGTCCTCGTACAGGTTTCGCTCCTCTCGCACCCAGGTGTTTAACATCTTCTTACCGCTTCTGACCACAATCATCATTGCCCGCTCCGTGTATGGATTCGGAACCACGGTTCCTTGCGTTGCCTTGCTGCCCCATATGTAATTGATTGCACCCTGCGGAGGGTATTCCCCATACAAAAGGCGTGCGACTTTGTATTTGGTTTTCTCCATGAAACTCAGTTTTTCCGGATCATATGTAAACGTAACATAAATCCGGGCGGGATAATCATCTCCCTGCTTTTTTGTGACATCCCCTTTTTCAAATATGTTTGTAATTTTCCATTGCCATGTGATGATCGGATATTCTGAGGGATCGATGCTGATTTTTCGAATTAAGCCCGAGGATGAACGGTTGCTGACAGCCTTTACAACCCGCATCCCCTCGTCAACCACCAGTGTGTATCGGGTATGGTTTTTGATCTTTCTGAACGTCAGGGGCTCCCAGCCTTGGGGAATACCCTCCAATTCCCTTACCCCCGAAAATTTTCCCACTTCAATAACAGATCCCGTCCGGGCATTTGAAGAAAAAACAACCAGAAAACACAATACCTGAATCAGGATGATCCAGTTACGGCCTCTGTAAATATGTCTGATGAGTTTTGGTTTTTCCATACAGATATTGTGTGAAAAAGTATCTCTCTTTGGGTTTTGTTTTCCGGGAGATAGTTTATATAACATACATCGAGGGTGTCGAAAAGGTCTTTAACCTGTGATAATTCTGTGTTAATAAGATTCAAGCACACTAACATTTTATTCATATCTTATCAAGAGGAGCGTTTAAAATGGAAATCAAAACCATATTATGCCCGATAGATTTCTCGGAAATCTCCGCTAACGCTATGGAATATGCGGTTTTTTTAGCGTCTCATCATCATGCTGAACTTCTGCTGCTGCACGTATTGGAGCATCTTCAAGCATTTGAGCAGTACCAGATCCTTGTTTTCACGTCGCAGGAACTTGCGGAAAAAATGGAGAAACAGGCATATGAAGAGCTAAATAAGTTATCCGAACAAATCAAAAAGACCATTAAAGTGGAAACCGTCGTACGGCAGGGCAAGCCCTTTGTGGAAATCATCAAAGAGGCCAAGGAAAAAGATATGGACTTGATTGTGATGGCCAGCCATGGCAGAACCGGCGTTTCGCATATGCTCATGGGAAGCGTTGCCGAAAAAGTAGTTCGAAAGGCCAACTGTCCGGT
Organism: Deltaproteobacteria bacterium; assembly: GCA_019310125.1. Lineage (GTDB taxonomy): Bacteria > Desulfobacterota > Desulfobacteria > Desulfobacterales > UBA11574 > S5133MH16. The sequence continues at coordinate 4,266 of JAFDEW010000372.1, forward strand.
CCTGATTGTCAGAGACAAAAACACTCAATTTGATATCCCATGAAATCAAACCTTTTTATGGGAATAACCGATGCGGTCAAAAAAATAAGGTCATGTAACAATGGAACATTCGGAAGAGAAAAAAACAGGCGTTGAAAAAGCAGGAGAGGATCTGTTTAGCTTTGCCATTAACCGTGAAGATATTAAAACGCTTATGTCATATCTGCCGGAAAAGGCGGACATCAATCTGGGCAAGGTTGAATACGAACTCCAGATACTGAAAATTATCAGCACCGGCTGGAGCATATCCTATTATCTGGAAAATGGTGCCCGGAAAAATCAGCTTTTAGAGGGGTATTGGAAGGCGGTTCATGAATTTTCACAGAGCATATCTACAACAACCGGATGGATGATCGGCAATAATATTGATTATTTTCAAATACTAAAAGAGCGTCTGGATATGTATGTGGCTGCCATGGCCCAAAAACCCGACGCACCGGAGCCTGCAGTTGTAATAGGACCGGAATTTGCCAGAACTTGCGGTAACATGGATGACGCATTCACGGTTATGACCGGATCAAAGATGTTCATCGCAACCATCGGCAGCGTTAAGGAATACCTTGAGACCATAAAACTCAGATAATCCGATCAGTTCATATCATATTCGAATAAATAAGGAAGAAACTCATGATGACAATTGATATTCCGGGATATATCAGATTGGAAATCAAACATGTTGTGTGTGATTACAATGGGACCATTGCTGTTGACGGAAAGCTGATTGACGGGGTTCGTGAGATTATTAATGAGCTTTCCAAAGATATAACGTTTCATGTAATTACCGCTGATACTTATGGATTTGTCGAACGTGAACTCGAAAATGTTAATTGCAAGCTGGTAAAGATATCCAAGCAAAATCAAGCCCATAGCAAACTCGAGTATGTTTCGGGTATCGGGAAAGATTATACGGTTTGTATCGGCAACGGGAATAATGACAAATTAATGCTAAAAGAAGCGTGTTTGGGAATTGCTTTGGTTCAAGAAGAGGGCGCTTGCGTTGAAACCTTACTGTCTTCGAATGTTGTTTGCAAAAGCATATTTGATGCATTTGGTTATTTTAAGGAACCCAAACGGCTGATGGCAACGCTAAGAAAATGAAAAATTCCATAGGAAAATACATTTCAAGTTTCGCACCGGCATTGCCCTTTTATTTATTTTATCTTTTCTTAAATACTGACGGTCTCGTAAAAAGTCCAACTTCTGCGTTGTGCTGCATTTCGTAACCATTCAACGTACGAAAAGTACGCCTCATGATTACAAAATTTGCACGCCTTGAATTTGAACTTTT
>JAFDEW010000373.1 GCA_019310125.1 Deltaproteobacteria bacterium
TTCGCAGACCGGATATTTTGCCTTTATTTTCTCTAACCGTCATCAGATCAAGAAGGCATTGGGTGGGGTGGGCGTGCATGCCGTCGCCGGCATTGATAATCGAAGGCTTCATTATTTTTGCCAGCATATGCGGGGCACCGGCGGAACCATGCCGTATAACGATCACATCGGGGTTCATGGCTTCAATATTTCGCGCGGTATCGATCAGGGTTTCTCCCTTGACCATGCTGCTGGAGCTTGCGGATATGGAAAGACTGTCCGCACTGAGCCGCTTGGCGGCAATATCAAAAGAGGTACGGGTACGGGTGCTGGGTTCATAAAAAAAAAAGAACCACGGTCTTACCCCTTAGCGCGGGAACTTTTTTGATCGGCCGTTGGGAAATCTCCTTCATTCTGTCCGCGGTGTCCAAAATCAAGGTGATCTCGTCAACGGAAAGGGATTCCATATCCAGGATATGTTTTTTTGTAAACCGCATGCGATACCCGATTGGCGAAAGTGCTAAGTTTTAAGTATCTTTATTATATGATGAATTTTATTCCCTAAAACCTTACCCGTATACTGCGAAAATAACAAATCACAAGCATCAAATCTCAAACAAATTCCAAACTACAAGCTCCAAATTCCAAATAAAATCAAAACCCAATTGCCTGCCCTGTTAAACTTACGATAGTAACAGTGAAACGTATTTAACTGGGGCCTGCGCTGAAAGCGCTTTCCTCAATTTTAGGCATTTTAGATCATTTTAGGCATTTAATGCGCTATAAAGCCGGGTCTTTTTAGCACAGAGTTTCACTTAAGTATTTGCCCGATTCTCTTCCACCTGACACCGAAATCCTCTTTGTCCCAGGACCAGTAGATGATCAAGGCTTTACCTTTTACCGCCTTCAAATCCACAAAGCCCCAAAACCTGCTGTCGTAGCTTTGATCCCGGTTGTCTCCCATTACAAAAAGTGAATGTTCGGGAACCACAACCTGGCCGAAATTATCCCTGGGTTGTATAACTGCCGGAAAAATACTAGGATCCGTATGAATTCCCCAGTCATGATTCAGCAGCGTGTGGTTCACATAAACCTTTTTGTCACGCACTTCAATTACATCTCCTGCAACCCCTATGACCCGCTTGATAAAATCCTTACTGGGGTCCTCGGGAAATTTAAAGACGATAATATCCCCGCGTTTCGGATTTTTTATCGGGATAATCGTTGTCTGTGAAAATGGAATCTTGACCCCGTAAATAAATTTATTAACCAGGATGTGATCTCCGATTAAAAGGGTCTGCTTCATTGAACCCGAAGGGATTTTAAAGGCCTGAATGACAAAGGTCCGAATGAACAGTGCCAGAACGATGGCCACAAGGATGGCTTCAATATTTTCTCGAAGACCGCTCTTTTTTTTGGTGCGGACTACCTCTTTATCAGATTTATCGAAATATTTTTTCTTCAAATTTATATCATACCTTAAATGTAATAAATGTAAATTTTAAAACCTAACCCGGATAAGCCGGTAAAGTTACAAGTGAACTAAATCCGCCAAAGTACGGTGGCGGATAAAGTTTGAAGTGAGCTAAAGTAAAGGTGTCGCTACGCTTCGGCTTTTAAAAAAATTGGCAGTATTCTTCAACTTTAGGCACTTTAGATCACTTTAGATCACTTCACACTTAATTGCTAACCATTTTTTTTCCACAAAAAACACAAAATTTGCAAATGCGTGCCTATAACATGATGAATGCGACTTTCTGGGATTTCATCAATTATGATGAACTCTTAAAAAGTCCGATTTAGACGGTTTCGTAAAAAGTTCAAATTCAAGGCGTGCAAATTTTGTAATCATGAGGCGTACTTTTCGTACGTTGAATGATTGCGAAATACAGCGCAACGCAGAAGTTGGACTTCTTACGAGACCGTCAAGCATAACCCAGCCACTCGAGAAAACTTTCCATCCTGCTTACCAAGCGCTTTTGGTTAAAACGTCGCATGAATTCTCTGAGCCGTTTCTTATTCAAACGGATCAGCATTTCTTCCCTGTTTACCCGAAGGGAGGCAAAATCATTTACGGTCCGGACCCAAGTGTTTATATAAAAATAATCCAGGATCGCCTTTTCCATGGAGGCCATTTTTAAGCCGCCGGGCAGTATGGAATATCCAAAAAACAATGTCGGTTTTATGGTTCTGTACGAAAATCGTGCCACAGGTGTTTCAAACAGGTACGTCCGTCGAGTTGACGCTGAGGTTACCATGTAGATGCTTTCCGGAATCAAACGGTAATGGGACATTGCGGTCTCAAAAGAAATGTAAGATGGCTTATAGATTTTATTCGCAATTGCCGACAGCATGCTTTCATCAACGTCTATTTCTGAAAAGATGTAATAGCCTTTGACTATTTTTTTAATATATCCTTTTTTCTGCCATTCACTCAGTCTGCGACGATCGAAATCACCGTGTGCGACCCGGATGTCCGCTATTGAAAATACCGGAAAGTCACTTAAAGAATTTTTAAAGGTGATGAAATTCATTATATTTCTTTTTCATGTTAAATTTAACATTAATACGAAATATATAACACTATCTTTTAACAGTCAAGGATATTCTTTTCAACGATCGGGAGTCAGAGCCTTCGGAAGTTTGAGGGTAGAGGTTGGAGGTCAGAAGGCAGAAATCAGCCCGCCATAGTGACGGCGGATAAAAGGACCCGTCTTCGCTCTTCGAGCTACGCCGCGGCGAGCAGAGGGAAGGGGAAAAGCCGAAGATCAGAAATGAGTGAATATGTATTTATCTTTTGCAGCGATGGGGATAATTCTGCAACAAGTGCTATATAAATGTTGCAGGTTTAACGTTAAATTTATGTGCCAATGCCTTTATGTGTTGAAGATTTAAAGGTCTTTTACCATTGATTATTTCAGAAATGGACGATTTTGATCCGACGATACCGACCAGATCTTTTTGCTTGATGCCATTTTGGG
>JAFDEW010000374.1 GCA_019310125.1 Deltaproteobacteria bacterium
ATAGTTGACCAGTCGCGGGGGGAGGGGCTCTTGGGTCGGGATGCCTTCCCGAAGATTCTGATCCTGCTCCAACTGGACAATGGATACGGTGGACGCTCCGAGACAAAGACCCAGCGATCTTATCTTTTCGGACATAAGCCTTTTCCGATTAGATTGCCCCTGTGAACCTTCATAGTGCATTGGAAGTCACAAATCCAGACGAGAAAAAGAATTGTTCTGAAACAACCCAAATTGTGCGAAAAAATGTTTTAGCCGGGTTAAAGTTATAAAGAAAAATGGGTTGTGTGTCAAAGAAAAATATCAATTTATCCACAAAACCAAGCTTCAACAATACAAGTCCGTTTTCTTGCCTTATGCCGCCATGTCGAGAACATGTTGAATTCCAAAGATATAGAACTTAGGGGCTTCGCCCCATTTGGAAAAATGGATTATCTCCACCCTACCCCCAACATTCCAATATTCCAGCATTCCATTCTTATGGGGTAAACAGGCTGCCATGTGTGTAATTCACTGATGTTGGTTAACAGCGGTCATTTATTACCTGAATATTGCATGAAAATTAATGAGATTTTTTAAACGGCTTAATTGGAGCGGGTTTAGACAAAATCACATAATCATAGTTTTTACCCAAATGTTAAATCGGATGATGGTCTTTTTTATTCATTAATTTTCATGCAATATTCAGGTATTACTTTCCATCGGAATTCGAAGGTCTAGTTTCAGGTGTCGGGTGTCGGGTGTCAGGAGGACGAACGTAAGAGCTGACACCTGAAACCTGGATTGCTTGAGCTAAATCACCAACAATCTTGATTTACACCCGGCTGCCATTAATAGACGTTTTATTTCGAGAGGTTGTAGAATTCTCGAGACGTTTAATTAATACTTGTCTCAAAGTTTATTCCGTGGTATCTGCAAAACTTTAAATAGATTTTTTGTTTAACTATTTATCATAACAGATATTCAGAAGGAGGAATATTAAATGGTACGATTAAGCAAGGGCGCAGGAATAATTCTGGTTCTGATCATCGGACTTTTGGTTCAGTTACTTTTTTCTGTTGCAGACGCTATAGACACCCCAAACAAAGCGGTTGTCCAATTCAGCAAAGCATATTTTAACATAGACAAATCCATGGCCAAAAAAATCTGCAAGGAACGGCTGGCCTCTGAAGATGTTGATGTTATCGACCAATATATTTACCTTTCGGCCAAAGAAGCCAAAGAGAGGGGTTTTGGAATAAATTTCATGAAAAATAAACTTTATCATATAGAAACTGAAACCCTGTCTAAAAAAGAGAATGAAGCACAAATCCGGATAACCGGCAAAATCAGAGTTTCGATAAACCCTGTTTATCCGATTGTCGCTAACTTATTCAACATCGGAGCAACCCATGAGGTTGATGAAATTATTAATGTTATAAAAGAAGACGGCAAATGGAAGGTTTGTGGCAGCCTTTTTTCTTTGCCGGTAACTTAGTCAAAACATGCAGAACTAAAAGATATTTGCCACAAAGGCACAAAGACACAAAAGATATTTTTTTATTTTGATCTTGAAAACCTGCTTCTGTGAGCCAGTATTCTTTACTTTTTCTTAGTGCCTTTGTGACTTGGTGGCGAAAACATGAAGTTTACATATGCTCCTATTCGTAAAAGAGCCCTCCAGATTGTTTCCCATTATCCTTCCCCTGATTTTTATCAGGACCATTGTCTATCAAATGAATTGTCCCGTCACTATTTTGAAACAAATCCCTTCACTGTTCAATTACGGGCGTTTGTTGCCAGGAAGTTAGAAGATGATTTTGGACATGGCCTTGAGCACGCAGTAAAGGTGGCCATGGACGCCGGCGCCTTGATGATCATTGAAAACAAACTTGTCGGCTCTTCCGATGACCTTATAAATCGCAGAGTCATTATTGTCCAATGCGCTGCTCTTCTCCACGATATCAAACGCAAACAAGAAAATCACGCGGTCCGGGGAGCTGCCTACGCCAGGAAGGTCTTGAAAACATATCCCTTTGATCCTGACGAAATTGAGGACATTTGTTTGGCCATTCGAAACCATGAAGCCTTCAAGAATACTGTAAAATCAAACACGCTCCAAGGTTCGCTTGTTTCCGACTGCCTTTATGATGCCGACAAATTTCGATGGGGACCTGACAACTTTAGCGATACCGTGTGGACAATGGCGTCCTTTTTTAAAATTCCTGTTGTGAAATTTATGGAACTTTATCCCGGCGGAATGAACATAGTTGCTAAAATAAGGCCGACATTCCGTACAGATACGGGGAAAAAATACGGTCCACAGTTTATCGATATAGGGCTTGCCATCGGTAAAGAGCTATTTGATGTTATTAATAGAGATTTTGCACATTTGTTATAGGCTGCTTATCTCTGAGGTTCGTGTGATGAAAACCGTATTTCCAGATACCGATAATCCAAACACAAAAGTTTTGTTGTGCATTACATTCATTATTACGGCAATTTTAACGATTTTTATTTTAAACGAAAACATCCAAGCGGCTGAAAAAGATTTTCCTTTTTATCCCGGTGAAAAGCTGACCTTTCAGCTTAAATGGACGGTTGTACCGGCAGGGGAAGGCATTTTGGAGATTCTTCCTATAGAAACAATAAAGGGTGCCAAAGCATACCACTTTGTGTTGACGGCCAAATCCAATTCATTTATTGATTATATTTATAAAGTTCGGGATCGAATAGATGCCTATACAGACATTGAAATGACTCACACAATCCTGTATAAAAAAAAACAGCGCGAAGGGAAAACCAAAAGAGATGTGGTTGTGAATTTCAATTGGGATAACAACAAAGCTCAATATTCCACTCTGAAAAATGTCCGAGAACCGATTGACGTATTAAAGGGATCTTTCGATCCGTTATCTGCTTTTTATTACACACGTCTTTTCGATCTCAAAGAAAAGTTGATTATTGA
>JAFDEW010000078.1 GCA_019310125.1 Deltaproteobacteria bacterium
ATGGCAGCAATCTTCTGAACCTGCTTTTCGAGTTGTTTCATGGAACTCAGTGTAATCAATCCATCAAGAAATGTGAAAAAAGAAGGGATGGGAAGTTTTTTTTGTTGCGCAATCAGGTCACTCTGGCAGAGAATTCCCACCAGTTTACCCGTTTCATCCGTCACGGGGATGCCGTTGATGCGGTTCTCCAGAAGAAGTTTTGTTGCTTGTACAATCTCCGTGTCCGGGGAAACGGTGATCAGCGCTTTTGTCATAATATCTTTTACTTTGAGCATGGCAATTCCTGTGATTTTTATGGAAGGTGTAAAGGGTAACTAATTCAAACCATGACGGCTTCGTAAAAAGTCCAATTTCTGCGTTGCGCTTCATTTCGTGTTCACTGCGGCGTACATAAGTACGCCTCATTCCACAAAATTCGCGACGCCTTGAACTTGAACCTTTTACTTTGCCGTCTCAATTCGGACTTTTTACGAGTTTGTCAAACCATATGTTATGTTTGTTTTTTGAATAGTTAAAGATTATTAAAACTTTGATTCCATGTCAACAAGGATGATGTTTTATGAGAAATTATAGTTTTGCATATTAGTCGTTGCTTTGCGCAATGTAACTTCTAAATACGTTTTGATGGGGTGGAAATCAAGACTGTTGGTAAACGCTGATGCCTTTCTATTGACAAACCGTGGCTCCGAAGCTTTTTTCAGGTTTCAGGTTTCAGGTGTCAGGGTTAAGGATTAAGGGGGAAACGAGGTGACCAATAGAAATTTTATGGACGTGGAGAATCTTGAGGTCTATAAAAAATCGTATGTTGAATGGATTAGAGAAAACATTGGAGCGAAAAGTCCCAGAGCGAGAGCGCCGCTGGCAGTTCGCTGAGGAAACGGCAGTGTATGGCGTAAAAAATGAATCGTTCCCTCAGGGCTGGCCCATAACTACTGAACATGTTTCCTGACACCTGAAACCTGACACCAAATAGCCATAGCAATCTTAGCAAACAACAGTCTTGATTTACACCCGTTATGACATGTATTTCGATATAACAACACCTGAAAATCAGCTCAGAGCAAAGAAAGCGTATCAGAAACATCTGTGCGAAGTTTTAACTGCGGCAATAAGCATATATAATCGGCTTGATGAAAATGACATGGCTTTTGCTCTGAACGCGGTAAATAAATTAAATCGTATCCGGTATCAGGTTTATGAAAAAGCTGCGGAACTCGGTTATGTTAAAAAGTGCATAACCTCTATTTCTGTCTGCAAAGGAGAATGCTGCAAATGGCATTTCCCCAAAAAACTGAGTTTTCCGGACTTGTTTATAACGGTTTGCGGCAGTTCTTCAAAGGAACTTACCGCTCTAAAAGATCAGATTTTATTTGATAACGGGAAATATCAATGCCCGGTTCTGCGGGAAAACGGATGTTTGCTTTCCTTTGACAGCAGACCCCTTGCGTGTTCAAATGCTTATCCGTGTTTTTCAGGAGAGTTATACCATAACTTTCTGGAAAGAAAGAGAAAAGAGGTAGATGCTCAATATCTATTGTTAAATGAAATTTATCAGAAATGGACTAACCATAGGAACTATGATACGTCTATGAAATAAAAAAGAGGGTTCAACATTCAAATTGTGAGCGAAGCGAACTAACTTGACCCATGTCATTTAAGGAACCAAACCAGCAAGTAAAAATCTGGATGCAATTGGCTTGGGATGCCTATGCAAAAAAGAAACTGATTCAGGTTTTTCATTACTTGCAGCGTGCACTGGAGTATGCTGAACAGCGGGAATTAGAGCATGAAATTGCCTGGATATGTCGAGATTTGGGATATGTCCACGCCCGTCAAGGATCACTGAACCAGGCCCTTGATTATTTAAATAAGGGGCTCTCGATTCACGTTGGGGAATTAGAAATAGAGATCCGAGTCGGGCTCATAACGAACAAAGCGAACGTGCTTGCCAGATTAGGGTCCTATAGAAAGGCAGTGGCGCTTCTGGATCAAGGCGCAAGTTTGATCCTTACCCATTATGAAAGCCTCTCCTTGGCTCCCAGCCATATGGTTTTGTCCTATGCTGGAATCCTTCGGATGGCAAATGATTTGCGAAAGGTCGTTGCTTTGCTGGATCAAGGTATCCGGCCGGACCGAATCCAGGTGGAAATCAAGGGGTATAGCCCTTATGGTCATAGTGAAAACGAATAATTGGTAACGGTTGTTACCGGATCTTTGATGTAAGTAAAAATAACTTTTCAGGAAATTATGGTGTATTAAATGATAATGATGAGCCGGTTCCATAATTTGTTCAGAACTTACCGTCAAAAGTTTTGTAATCTAAACCGGAGGAGTGAAAAATGAAAGTAAGCAGTGTTACTCAGATGAGGTCTTTGGATCGATACGCCATAGAGAAGCTTGCCATACCCGAAGAGATTTTAATGGAAAACGCGGGGGAGGCTTCGTATTTTGTTATATTGAAGGAATTCGGGGTTACGAATAAAAAATTTGTGATCATTTGCGGTATCGGCAACAACGGAGGGGATGGATTTGTTGTCGCACGGAAAATCCACTCAACCGGAGGAGATGTAAAGGTCTTTATTCTGGGGGATGTGAATAAATTTAAAGGCGCAGCAAAAAAGAATTTTGATATTATATCCGGATTACAGATTGAGATTCGACACGTTGAATCTGTTGATTCGATAAAGAGCGATGTCCTGCATTGCGACGCAATAGTTGACGCAATCTTTGGAACGGGCTTAACCAGAAATGTGGAAGGACTCTATAGAGATGTCATCCGGTTGATAAACAAAAGCAGGAAAAAGGTTTTCAGTGTTGACATCCCCTCCGGCATTAATGGCGATACCGGAGAAATTATGGGCGCCGCAGTTACGGCAGACTATACCGTAACTTTTGGCCTTCCCAAGATAGGAAATATGCTTTTCCCCGGCTATGAACACTGTGGGAAATTATATGTTTCACACATCTCTTTTCCGCCATCCCTTTACAATAAAGATTCGATAAAAGTTGGAATCAACGATGACATTAAACTTCCCCCAAAAAACAGAATTGCCCATAAGGGAGATTTTGGCGAGGTTCTCTTCATTGCCGGTGCGTCAAGCTATTTTGGAGCACCTTACTATTCCGCCTTTTCGTTTCTGAAGGCCGGCGGAGGGTATTCCCGCCTGGCTGCACCCATTTCCGTGACCCCATTTATTGCTAATAAGGGAAGTGAGATTGTTTTTATCCCACAAAAAGAAACGGACTCGGGGAGCATCTCTTTAGAGAATAGGGATGAATTGTTTGAGCTTTCTGAAAAAATGGATATGGTGGTCATGGGTCCCGGCTTATCATTAAATGAAGAAACACAACAATTGGCGAGAGAACTGGCAAAGAAAATCCAAAAGCCCCTGCTTATCGATGGGGATGGGCTTACCGCCGTTTCCAAGGACCTGGACACACTAAAACAGAGAAAGGCGCCGACCCTATTGACGCCACATATGGGAGAGATGTCCAGAATTACAAAAATGAGTGTCGGTGATCTTGAAAAAAATAAAATAGATATTCTGCAGAGTACTTCAAAGGAGTTGAATTCAATAATTGTTTTAAAGGGAGCCCATTCACTGATCGGCTATCCCGATGAGAGGGTCTATATCAATATGAGCGGGAATCCAGGGATGGCTTCGGCAGGATCGGGTGATGTCCTGACGGGAACCATTGCCGCCATGTTTGGTCTTGGCTTGCCCATCGAAGAAGCGGTAAGAAAAGGGGTGTTCATTCATGGGTTTTCCGGCGACCTTGCGGCAAAAGATTTGGGTGAAGATGGAATTACGGCTCAGGATATACTGAATTATCTGCCGCTTGCCATGAAAATGGATCGGGAAGGTCTTGACGTAACCTTAACGGACGCTTACCAAGGCGTCCGTGTTGTATAGGAGAAAAAAATGAGGGCATGGATTCTTGAAAAACAGGCAAAGATCGAGGAAAGACCTTTAAGATTGGCGGAAGTTCCTACACCCCGGGCAAAAGATGGTGAGATACGGATTAAAATCCTGGTATGCGGTGTATGCAGAACAGATATCCATATCGCAGAAGGGGATCTTTGCTTGAGAAAATCTCCTTTAATTTTAGGACATGAAATTGTAGGTGTTGTTGATGAAGTGGGCAAAAATGTGAAACAATTCAAAGTTGGCGATAAAGCAGGTGTGTGCTGGTTAAACAGTACCTGCGGAACATGTAAATACTGCCTGTCCGGCAAGGAAAACTATTGTCCGGATATCAAATCTACGGGTTGGGATGCAGATGGCGGATTTGCAGAATATATAACGGTGTCGGAAGATGTTGCGTTGCCTTTAAACGATATAAGGTTAGAGCCTGCGGATATTGCACCGCTCATGTGCCCGGGTATTGCCGGATATGCGGCATTCAAACTGACAAAAGCTCAAAAGGGCGATAAACTGGGTCTTTACGGGTTCGGCCCCACCGCCTTTTGTGTTCTCAAGGTAGCAAAATCCATGGGTATAGAGGTATATGTCAGCACAAGATCTGCAAAGAATATTCAAGATGCAATAACCCACGGAGCAAACTGGGCTGCAGACACATCAAAAGAAAAGATGCCCTGCAAGCTCGATTCAGCGATTGTGTTTCCTCCTGCAGGCAACCTGGTCGAACCCGTGCTTTCTCAGGTGGAGCAGGGAGGAACAGTGGTTCTTGCCCCAGTAAGCTCATCTCCTATTCTTATTGAAAATTACACTGAAAATCTGTGGGGCCGTACCATAGAAACCCTGTATAACCTGAAAAAATCCGAGGCTGATGAATTTTTTGAAATTGCTTTTTCCCATTTGAAGATCTTCAGGATGTGCTCATCACGGTCAGACAGGGGAAAGCAACGGCAGCTAATTCTGTTATTAAGATTTCAGACTGATTATTCCTGCTGATTTTTAGAGTTACTTAGGAGTACAAATCCTACTCGACATTTTTACTGATATGTTGACTTTGATATTAAAACAGAAAAAGTTACAAGTGCCAAAAGTGAGCTAAAGTGATCTAAAGTTAAGGAATTTTTCAGCCAATTATATTTTAATGACAGCGCGTTAGCGCTACCTCAACTTTAGGCACTTTAGGTCACTTCAAACTTTAGTCACTTGTGAAAAGGCTTCGGTAACATTTTCTTTGATAAAAGTTTTGTCGAGAATTTAACTTACATATTAGTAATTTCGGAGGAGTTATGATGAAAAAAGCAAAAAAGGTTGGACCTCACGGCGGTTCACTTGTCAATCTTATGGTGGATGAAGAGCGAGCCGCCGTTCTAAAGGAAATTGCTATGAATCTGCCGGACATTACATTAAACGACCGGCAGCTTTGTGATCTCGAACTTCTTGCAACCGGGGCTTTTTCACCGCTTGACGGCTTTATGTCCCGGACCGACTATGAATCCGTGCTTGACCGTATGAGGCTGCAAAGCAATGTCCTATGGCCCATACCGGTATGCCTCGGCATATCCGATATTCAGGCTAAAGCTCTGGAAGCCGGTCAATCGGTCACGTTAAGGGATCAGGAAGGGTTTCTGCTCGCCATTATGCATATTGAGGATATGTGGCCTGTGGATCGAGAGAAGGAGGCATCGTTAGTATACGGCACAACTGACAGGAATCATCAGGGAGTTGAGTATCTTTTTAATACGGAAGGGGATCATTACCTGGGGGGTAAAATCGAGGTGTTGAGCCTCCCGCTTCACTTCGATTTTAAACAGCTTCGCATGACTCCATTAGAGATCAGAAACATTTACCGGAAACTCGGATGGCAGCGGGTGGTAGGGTTTCAGACTCGAAATCCCATTCAGCGTCCCCAGTTGGAAATGACGGTGGCGGCCATGCGCCATGCCAGGGCCAATCTACTTCTTTTACCCATAACGGGTATGACAAAACCCAGCGATTTTGACCACTATACCCGGGTCAGATGTTATCGAGCGGTGACCCGCCACTACCCCCCTGACTCTTTTCTTCTGAATCTGCTGCCGCTCTCCATGAGATTATCCGGTCCCAAAGATGCGCTGTTACATACAATCATCGCAAAAAATTACGGGTGCACCCATTTTATCATCGGACGTGACCATGCCGGTCCGGGAATAGATGCCGGAGGAAATCCTTTTTATCAAAGAGATGCGGCCCATCGATTGACCCAAGAATACAGCAGTGAAATCGGAATGACCATTATCCCGTTTGAAGAGCTTGTCTATCTTCCTTTTGAAGATGAGTACCGTTCTCAAGATCAGGTTCCCGAGGGGACCCAGTATATCTCTTTTTCAAGTTCGGATATCCGTGAGAGGATCAGGACCGGACGGCGTATTCCCGAATGGGCCACATTCCCGGAGGTTGAGGCCGAACTGAAAAAGGCTTACCCGTCTCCGGATAAGCAAGGATTTACGGTTTTCCTGACCGGGCTTCCGGGAGCCGGAAAATCGACGATTGCCAAGGTGCTCTATGCCCGCTTTCTGGAAATGGGGGATCGTCCGGTCACCCTGCTGGATGGCGATATTGTGCGACAAAATCTTTCGAGTCAGCTGAGTTTTTCCAAAGAAGATCGGGATATTAACGTACGACGCATTGGGTTTGTGGCCAGTGAAATTACCAAAAACCGCGGTATCGCCATTTGTGCGCCAATCGCGCCCTATGATGCCACCAGAGCCGAAATCCGGAAAAACATCGAAACTTACGGCGGGTTTATTGAGGTTCACGTATCGACTCCCATTAAGGTATGTGAAAAAAGGGATCGAAAGGGTATGTATGCGAAGGCCCGGGCCGGGATGATCAAAGGGTTTACCGGTGTGGACGATCCATACGAGCTTCCGGAATCGCCGGAGGTTCGGATCGACACCACAGACCTCAATCCCGATGAGGCCGTCCAGGAAATTTTGCTGCTGCTGGGGCAAAAAGGATATATTTAGCAAAATTGTATAACAAACAAAAGGGGGTTACGGTATATACCGTAACCCCTTAAATTTACTGGTAGGCGGTACTGGATTTGAACCAGTGACTTCTACCGTGTGAAGGTAGCACTCTCCCACTGAGTTAACCGCCCATAATTATTGATTATCAACTTTCTCCTTTAATTCTTTGCCGACTTTGAAGAAAGGTAATTTTTTGGAAGATACGTTAATTTGTTCGCCGGTTTTAGGATTTCGGCCCACGTACGGCTTATAATTTTTAACCGTAAAACTGCCAAACCCCCTGATTTCAACCCGCTCACCTTTTACAAGGGTTTCCGTTATTTTATCAAAAAAGGTGTCAACCACTTCTGCGGCATCTTTTTTACTAAGATCTGCTTTTTCTTTTAATTTATTTACCAAATCTGATCTGTTCATATGGTCTCCTTGAGAGCTTTGAAGTTTACAACCTGTTGTTTTACTTGATACTAACTTGAATAACGTGAATAATTCAAAGATCTCAAATTTTCGCTTTTCTTGGCTTTAATTATAGAAAACATTTTTCAAAGGTCTTTCGTTTTCAATGAAAAGCAAAAATGTGTTATAATGAATTACATTTCACCGAATGAAGCATATTTATTGTTTATATAGAGTGTTAATTGCCTCCAAGTCAAGCACTTTTTTATATTTTTAAAACAGTTGGTTACCCCAAATGCTCCGAGGATGCTTCTCCGAGACTTTTAATTTCCTCGGGTGTAGGGAGGTCTTTCAGATCCTTAAGATCGAATACTTCAAGAAATTGCTTTGTTGTTGCATAAATAAGGGGCCGGCCGGGAATTTCCTTTTTCCCAAGAACCCGAATCAGTTTCCGCTCAAGCAGCATGCGAAGGATTCCACCGCAGTTAACCCCACGGATATGTTCTACATCGCTGCGAATGATCGGCTGTTTGTATGCAATGATTGCCAGGGTTTCCAAAGCGGCCCTGGAGAGACGTAGCGCTTTGGGCTGTATTAAGCGTTTGATCCATTCCCTGTATTCGGGTCGGGTTCGGATCTGGTAGCCGCCGGCGACCTCTCGCAAATAGAAACCGCCTTTGCGGGTCTCATATTCTTTTATAAGATCGGAAAGAGCGTTTCGGATCTCTTTTTTTTCGGCCTGGATGAGTATATTATTAATGTGGTCAATTGTTAGCGGTTCCCCGGACACAAATAAAAGACTTTCGATGATGTTTTTTATTTCTTCCATTATAAATAAAAAAGCCTGATAATGCCTGTCCGGGTATGCTGGGCAACCCGGATTAGTGAAAGCTTGACCATTTCAAGAATGGCAAGAAAGGTCACAATCACTTCGCTTTTGTCAGCATACTTGGAAAACAGCTCATCAAAGGTTACCGATCCCCTGGTTTCAAAGATGTCCACTATCTGAACGATTCTGTCTCTGACAGTAATGGTGTCGGCATTAATCTCCATCCGGCCAACGGGGCTTATGTTTTCAAGTATTTTTTGGAACGCATCGATGAGCTCAAACAGTCCGACATCTATGACCGCTTCCTCCCGGTTACGCAAATAATCTTCCTGGCCCGGGTTTCTTAAAAAAGTATCTTCCCCCAGAAGGTCTCTTTGAGCCAGCTTTTCTACTGCTGACTTTATCCGGAGGTATTCCTCAAGGGGCCTGATAAGTTCAAGGCGGGGGTCTTCGTCTTCATCCTCGTCTTCATGGGCCGGAAGGAGCATTTTTGACTTTATCTGAGTCAGAGTGGATGCCAACACTAGAAATTGCCCGGCAACATCTATGTTCATGGCTTTCATCCACTCTAAATATTTCAGATACTGTTCCGTTATCAAAGCAATGGGAATATCATAGATGTCAACCTCATGTTTTTTGATAAGGTGAACCAAAAGGTCCATGGGACCTTCAAAGATATTTTCGAGCTGTACTTGATAACATTCATCAGGTGTCATGAGTGATCGTCAATAATCAATGAACTATAGGTTTACCGCCGCCCTAACCTCGGCCATGGTCCGGCGTGCAACACGCCGTGCTTTATCGCATCCGTCTTTAATGATGTCGTCGACAAGTTGTGGCCGGGCTTCGTAATATTCTCTTTTTTCACGCATGGGCTCTAACGCTTTTATGAGATTTTGAGCCATTATTTTCTTGCATTCAACACATCCGATTTTGGCGGTGCGGCATTCTTGGTTTATTCTGTCCACAGTTTTGCTATCGCTGTAAAACTTGTGAAATTCGTAGACATTGCATACATCGGGATCGCCGGGATCGCTTTTCCTGGCACGCTGGGGATCCGTCAGCATTTTGGATACACCGGCGGCTATTTCATCAGGGCTGGCTGAGAAATAGATGGCGTTATTATAACTTTTGCTCATTTTACGGCGGTCAATGCCGAGTATTTTGGGTGTTTCGGTCAAAATCGATTCCGGTTCCGGAAATACGTTACCGTAAAAATAGTTGAATCTTCTGGCGATTTCCCGCGTAATTTCAACATGGGGAACCTGATCCACGCCCACAGGGACCCCGTTAGCCTTATATATAATAATATCGGCAGCCTGTAACACGGGATATCCGAGAAAACCAAAGGTGGAAAGGTCTTTGTTGCTGAGCTGAACAATCTGATCTTTGTAGGTGGGGTTTCGCTCCAGCCACGGCACCGGTGTTATCATGGAAAGGATAAGAAAGAGTTCCGCATGTTCTTTGATATGTGATTGGATAAAAAGCGTACTCTTCTCGGGCGAAAGCCCTGCGCTCAACCAATCTATTAACATATTGTGGATATATCCTGAGATAGAAGCGGTATCTTCATAATCGCTGGTTAAGGCGTGCCAGTCGGCGATAAAGAAAAAACAATCATACTGTTCCTGCATTTTTACCCAGTTTGCAAGGGCGCCGTGTAGATTTCCAAGGTGGAGGGGTCCTGTAGGACGCATTCCGCTGAGTATCCTCTTTTTTTCGGGCATATAGAATCTCCTGTACTGTTTAAATAGAACCCTTTAAAAAAATTGCATTAATATATTCCCGCCGCAGGCGGGGAGGGGCGCACTAACCATTTTTAAAGGCTTTTTACAAATTCATCAATCTTAAGTCTTAACTTCCAACATCCGCTTACCGGGAGCATTACCGATTTGTTAAAATGGTTCTCACGCATTAACTTATTTATTTTTGAGCGAAAACCTCGCCATCGGGTCTCGGGTGTCAGGTCTCGGGTGTCAGGTGTCAGGAATCGCCAGACCTGAAACCTGAATACTGACACCTGAAACCAAAAAGTCTTGGAAAGCTATTAACAAACTGGTAATGCACCCCGCTTACCTTCCTATCAGAATATTAACCATAGGGGTCAAAAAAAATGACATAAATTTACCGACAAGATTTGTTAGAAGCAAGAAAATAATTATTATCATGCCGAATCGTTCAATACGGGCATAATGGGATCTTAACCTGGCAGGCAGAACCATGGCGACTATTTTGCTTCCGTCCAAAGGTGGGATCGGAATCAGGTTGAATATTGCAAGAACCAGATTAATCACCACGCTGTAAAAGAGCATATGGTATAAATCCATGATAACGGGTGTGAGTATGGACTCATTCCATAACCATTGAAAATGGACAATGGCTTGTAACAGCACTCCGGAGACAATGGCCAGGGCGAAATTAGCCAGAACCCCTGCCGATGCTACATAAATCGTACTTTTTCGGTAATCACGAAAATTGGAAAAATTAACCGGCACCGGCTTGGCATAACCAAAAATGATCGGAGAACCTGTTAAGCTCAATATAAGCGGCAGAAGCAACGACCCCACAAAATCCAGATGTTTTATTGGGTTTAACGTCAGTCTTCCGGCTAAAAGAGCGGTATTATCTCCCATACGGAGCGCTATATAGCCGTGTGCCACCTCATGAACGGTTACAGCGAAAAGGAGTGGAACGATCATTACAATTATTTGATTTAGATCTAAATTAGCGAACATAGGATTTCACAAAATCGAGTTCATCATTAGGTGTCTTAAGCTGGCCGTTTAATTTGGCATCCAGGACCGCCTGGAGGATTTCCCGATAAATCGGACCGGGTTCAAGTCCCATTTTTTTTAGATCCTTGCCTGTTACCGATGTATTAATATATCTCAGTCGGGTAACGTAATTGGAGATGGATCTCTTTACCGTTTCGTGTTTGGTGGCCGCCATCATATACAGGATCAGTTCAATCCTGAAAACGGCAAGGTGTTTATAGATGGTGCTGTTTTTTGTGGGTAGACTTTTTTCCATCCATAACATGGACCTGTCAGCCTCAAAACGTTCTTTGCAGAGAATTGTTTTGTATCGCGGCGCAAGTTCAATTCGCATGCAGATTTCATCGGCCGTCTCTTTATCGCAGTGCCTGGTAAGCGCCAGAAAATAAACGGCCCATCTCATATACGGTTCTTCCAGAAAAAGCAAATCATGCCAGGATAGCACCTTTTTAACTGAATTAAACATTGAAATCATCTGGTTGTTGAATTCTATGGAAGGGTGCACAACACTCAGGAGATCATATTCATCCAACCTTTTGATGGCGTCTATGGGGTTTTTTTCTTCGAGAATCTGACGCAGTTCAGCAAAGACCCTCCGGCCGCTGAGGCGCTTAAAAAAATTCATTTTTACGGCATTTTCAATAAGCCCTGAAGTCAGTTTCCCGATGGAAAAATCGAAACGCTGTTCGAATCTTATCGCGCGGAATACCCGGGTCGGATCCTCAACAAAACTCAAATTGTGCAACACTCTGATAGATTTTTCCTTAATGTCCTTCTGGGCTGAAAAAAAATCGATCAATAAACCGAATTTATCGGGTTTGAGCTGGATCGCCAGGGTATTTACAGTGAAGTCCCGTCTAAAGAGGTCGAGTTTTATGGAGCTCATCTCCACAGTGGGAAGGGCTGCAGGAAATTTGTAGTATTCCATTCTGGCCGAAGCCACATCAATTTTAAAACCGTCCGGGAAGATAATTACCGCAGTGCCGAACTTTTCGTAGGAGTGAATACGAGCATTTACGAATTTTGCATATTTTTTTGCAAATGCGATGCCGTCCCCTTCGATGACAATGTCTAAATCTTCGTTGGTTCGGTACAGAAACAGATCCCGAACAAATCCACCCACAACGTAAGCATTGCAACCTAATTGGTAAGCTTTTTCGCCGATCACTTGAAGCATGTCGAGAATACGAGGTGAAAGGCGCTCTTTCATGAACTTAAGGACGTTTCTGGTTCTGACGTGGACCGGTTCCTTGAACGGATCCGTTGAATTTGAGGAAACCAGTTGGGATTGCCCCACCAGAATATTAAGCAAATCCGTGCGCGTAATAACACCGGTGATGATACCATTATCGATGACAGGTAGGATTCGTTGCTTATTCTCGATAATTTTTTCCTGAATTTCCACAAGTTCGGCATCGGGCCCTACTGAAACAAGTTCGGTTGTCATATACTCTTTGACTTTGATGTGATCCAGTCCATGGTGTAGGGCCTTTTCAATAATCTGGCGGGTTATAAACCCGAGCAGGTTTTCTGTGCCGTTGTGCTTTTGGGTAACCAGGAGGGCGTTGATGTTGTACCGTGTGAGAAGATTGCCGGCTTCTTTGCAGGAGACATCGTCGCCTATCCTCATAACAGGAAATGACATTAGGTCTTTTGCCCGGTTCCTGGACTTGATTTTGCTGTAAAGGATTTCCGTGAGCGTTTGCTCAATCTGGGCAAGTGTCTTACCTTTGATGCTTGCAGAGGCCGCAAAGGTATGGCCCCCTCCGCCAAGGGGGGTGACAATCGCTCCCACATCGACCTCGGGTATTTTGCTTCGGGCCACGGCAAAAATTGCATTGAGGTTTTCCATCTTAGCCATTTTTTGGACCAGGAAAGCAAAATCCGACACATAATTGTCGGTGGATACGGTTGTAATTACAATTTCGACGCCGTTGATATTGTAGCGGGTCGCCGCCTGGATCATGTCGTTCAAAAGCCCCACCTGTTCCGGGTTTATCTCTCTTGAGATCAGACCTGAGACCATGTTTAAATTTGCTCCTTTTGAAAGGAGAAAGGCGGCGGCTGTAAAATCTTTTTCGGTGGTGGACGGGAAAGTAAAAGAACCGGTATCTTCATATATTCCGAGACACATAATGGTAGCTTCATCCGGAGAAATGTCGATGCCTTTATCCTTTATGATCTCAGTAAGGATGCTGACAGTGGCGCCGGTTAAACAATGAACCTCGTAATTACCTTTGATGTCGTTACTCATGGGAGGGTGATGATCGTAAATATGTATATCAATGTCCGGCCGCTCAAGTATGTCTGCAAACTTTCCGATACGGCTTGGTTGTTTGGTATCCACCAGAACCAGTCTTTTGAGATTTGACAGGTCCACATCCTTAATGTTGACTCTTAAATTTTTTTCCTGGGAACCGGGGAAAACCACGAGTGCATCGGGATAAAGCTTCTGGGCCGCAAGCATGGATGCCAAAGCGTCAAAGTCGGCATTGATGTGGGTAGTAATGACGGTGAGATCTTTTTTATTATGTCCGGTTTTTTTTGTCATTTTTTCGACTTTATCAGGGTTGAGTATTAAAATAAAGAGTTGCATATATAGGCAAGTTTATCAAGCTGTATCATAACGATTTTATATAAATTTAGCGAAGATGTTGTTGTTTGGTGTACTTTGTGATATTGCCTGTCACGAGAATATACGGGCGAAAGAAATAGTATTCCGGTTCGAGGGTCTAAATTTGGAAGTTATTTGAAATCTGATGCCTGTGATTTGTTATTTCCGGTTTATTCGGGTATATTATCTCCATTAAAAGGGAGGAATAATCATGACAGTCTACATATGGAGTGGAAAGAACAGACAGAATAAAAAACAGAAAGGTGAGATGGAAGCCCCCACCGAAGAAGCTGTGCGCTCCGAACTGATCAGGCGCAAGATAACTCCTTCCAAGATTAAGAAGAAACCCAAGGATATTTTTGAAAATGTTTCTTTCATGCAGCCTAAGATAAAAGAGAAAGATATAATAATTTTTTGTCGACAATTTTCTACCATGATCGATGCTGGGCTCCCAATAATTCAGTGCCTGGATATTCTATATTCTCAGCATGAAAATAAAACATTTAAAAATATGTTAAAGGAGATTAAACAGAGTGTAGAGAGCGGACAAACCTTTGCGGAAGCATTGAAAAAATACCCAAAACAGTTTGACGATCTTTTTGTAAACATGATTTCGGCCGGTGAAGCCGGAGGTATCCTTGATACGATTTTAAGACGTCTTTCTGCTTATATGGAAAAGGCTGCAAAGCTCAAAGCCCAGATAAAAGGGGCCATGACTTACCCGGCTGTAACTATGGTGATCGCTATAATTGTTGTTGGAATCATCATGGTTTTTGTTATCCCTGTATTTGAGGAGATGTTTGAGGGGATGGGCGGTGCCCTTCCGGTTCCCACACAAATTGTTGTAAACATCAGCAGGATCGTGAAATCAAATATTTTTTATATCATTGGCGCCATAATTTTAGCATTTTTTATGTTTAAAAGATTTTATAAAACCGAAAAAGGACGAGCCTTAATGGATGACCTTTTTCTCAGACTGCCGGTACTCGGGCTTATGGTTCGCAAAGCCTCGGTGGCCAAGTTCACACGCACCCACGCACCATGGGAACAATGCTTGGCAGCGGTGTTGCGATTTTAGATGCACTTGAAATTGTAGCCAAAACAGCAGGTAACAAAACAATTGAAAAGGCTGTATACGAAACCCGATCCGCCATTGCTGAAGGCCGTACCATGTCCGATCCTCTTGCCGAAAGCGGCGTTTTCCCGTCCATGGTATGCCAGATGATTGCTGTGGGTGAATCCACTGGCGCACTGGATACCATGTTATCTAAGATTGCTGATTTTTATGACGAAGAGGTGGACCAGTCGGTGGAAAACATGACTTCGTTGATAGAACCGTTTATGCTGGTATTTTTAGGTGTGGTTATCGGCGGCCTGGTTGTATCCATGTATCTGCCCATATTCAAGATGGCGGCCGCCCTTGGTTAGCCATAAAATTATGGACTTGGCCCTAATTGGAATGTTTGAATAATTGCTCAAGTTAGGGCTTCGTCCCAATTGGAATGATGGAATGCTGGAATAATGGAATAATGGGTTTTGGGATAACGGTAAAACTTGCGTTGGCGATAAAATTAAAAATAACCAATATCCTTTTAAAAACCAACCTTCCAGTATTCCATTATTCCATATTCGAGGCAAGCGTTCAAACCTCAAAAAATATCCTATATTTTCATTAAGTGGTAGAAATTCCGAGACGAGACGTTATATGATGCCCGGTTCCTTAAACAAGCCTGAAGATGATTTGTATCATAAGCTCGAATGGGTTATGTTTTTAAGGGTCATTTTTACTTCACTGTTGCTGGGGTCGACGACGATTTTGCAATTTAGTGAAAAACCTTTCCCGATAACCGGACCCTTCATAATTTTTTACGGGCTGATCATTACAATTTTCCTGCTTTCTTTTTTCTACGCTTTAATTTTTAAACATATAAAGCGAAAACTTGTCTTTGCTTACACACAGATCGGGATCGACACCTTTACGGTAACAATAATAATTTTTGTTACCGGCAGTTTCGCAAGCATTTTTTCATTTCTTTATCTGGTAGTTATTATCTATTCGAGTATGCTCCTTTTCAGGAGAGGAAGCATGGCCATGGCCGTGCTTTGCAGTATCCAGTACGGCACTCTGGTTGACCTTGAATTCTACGGTATTATTAACCCCTTTGGCATGGATGGGGCGAATATCATCGTGGATTATGCCTGGAGCCAGGTCCTTTTCAAGATAGTGATTACCATGGTGGCCTGTTTTGCCGTTGCTTTTCTGAGCGGTTTTCTGTCGGAACAGTTGAGAAGAGCAAGAAACGAGCTTTCGGCTCTTGAGGATCGAATGAAACGCGTGGAAAAGATGGCCTATATGGGAGAGATGGCGGCCGGCATAACTCATGAAATTAAGAATCCTCTGGCTTCTCTGTCAGGCTCCATACAAATTTTAAGAAAAGAAGTTCCGTATGACCCTGAACACGACAAGCTGATGCAGATCGTTTTGCGTGAGACAGACAGGTTGAGCGCCCTGGTGAACAATTTTCTTTTGTTTGCAAAGCCGCCGGCAGGTAAAATTAAAAAAATAGAACTCGAAAACGTTCTGACAGAGACCGTCAAACTACTTGAAAAAAACAAAGCCGCTACCGGCAACATTTCGATTACAAGCGAATTTTCCTCAAATATCTGGATTGAAATGGATCCGGTGCATTTACGCCAGGTGATCTGGAATTTACTTTTAAATGCTGCTGAGGCTATCGAGGGTGAAGGACTTGTCGGAATTAAAACATATCCTCTCAAGAACAATTATGCAGGTATCGAAATCAGCGACAATGGCTGCGGCATTTCAGATGAGCATATGCAGTCAATTTTTGATCCATTTTTCACAACAAAATCCAGAGGGACAGGTCTAGGACTTTCCATCGTTCACAGCATACTCGAATCTTATGATACATGGCTTGATGTTGAGAGTAAAGTAGATCGGGGAACCAAGTTTTCCTTTAAATTAAAGCGAACAGACTCGCTAACTTAGGGCTCACTCAAAAATAACTTCACATTTTGGATGCCGATGCATCCCGACCGGCTACGTTACGAAAACTCGAAATATGCTTGATATTCCTTAAGTTTTCGTGCCTTGCCGGCCGGGCGCCTCAACTCCCAAAATTGTAAATTTATTTTTTCGTGAACCCTTAGTCTTGACACCTAATTTTAAATGGGTTAGCAAAGTATGTTTAACCTTTTGAAAAAATGAGTATATATAATGGGATGTTGTTTTTAACTGAAAAATTGTGTGTTAATTTAGCCATCTAAAAGAAATATCGTAATCGGGTAATTCCCGCCACAGGGCCACAGCCGGTATTTTGCATAGCTCCCACAGTGTCCTGATAAAAAACCGGATGACCTGAATGCAACGGTGGCTTTGTTGTCTGTCAAATCTAAAATCATACAAACTTGTGACGTTGAATCCTTATGGACAAAAAAAGCGATATCATTGAGAAACGAAAAAACAAGCTATTAGACTTAAAAAGAAACAATACTAATCCTTATCCCAACGATTTTGTTGTCTTACATACGGTAAGCGATATTAAAAAGGCCTTAGAAGATGCACCGGATTCGCTCTCCGAGGACAGACCTGTGTTTGTTGTTGCCGGCCGTATGATGGCCATAAACAGGTTTGGAAAGGCATCATTTATCAGATTCAGGGACCGAACCGGACAGCTTCAGGCATATGTGAGAAAAGACAAAATAGGCGAAACATCCTATAATTTATTTAAACAGCTCGACATCGGTGATTTTGTCGGACTAACCGGTGGAATGTTTAAGACCAGAACCGGAGAATGGACACTTCTGGTCAAGGAATTTAAGCTCGTCTGCAAGTCGGTCAGACCGCTTCCGGAAAAATTTCACGGGCTGAAAGATCCGGAAAAGCGTTATCGTCGTCGCTACATCGATTTGGCAATGAATTCAGATGTTCGGGATATTTTTATCAAGCGCAGCAGGATCATTCAGGTCATCCGCACTTTTCTACTTGACCGGGATTTTCTTGAAGTGGAAACCCCCATGATGCAGCCGGTTCCGGGTGGCGCCGAAGCCACACCGTTTGTGACCCATCACAATGCCCTGGGAATGGATCTGTTTTTACGCATCGCTCCTGAACTTTATTTAAAGCGTCTGGTTATCGGGGGGTTTGAAAGGGTTTTCGAAATCAATAGAAGTTTCAGAAATGAAGGGATCTCAACCCGTCATAATCCCGAATTTACCATGCTTGAATTTTACCAGGCATATGCCAGGTACGAAGATTTGATGGATCTTACCGAGAAGATGTTCTGCCATGTGGCTCGGGAGGTGACCGGGTCGACCTCAATACAATATCAGGGGAATACCATCGATTTTGGAGCCAAGTGGCGTCGAATATCCCTTGCTTCCGCTATGGAGGAGTTTGGGGGTATTGATGCGGATCTGATGAGTCACCGGGAGGGACTGCTTGAATTCGCCGCTTCAAACAAGATCCAGGTTACCAAGACCGGACGTCTTGGAAAAATTATCGCAAAGATTTTTGATGTGCTTGTGGAACCTAAACTCTTGCAGCCCACATTTATAACAGGGTACCCGGTAGAAATTTCGCCGCTATCCAGACGGAGCGATACCCAACCAGAACTTGCGGACCGGTTTGAGCTCTTCATTGCGGGCCATGAGATTGCTAATGGATTTTCGGAGTTAAATGATCCTGTTGATCAGAAAGAGAGATTTTTGCAGCAGGTTGAAGACAGGGAAGCGGGCGACAAAGAGGCTCATTTCATGGACGAGGATTACATCGAAGCACTGGAGTATGGTATGCCCCCCACCGCCGGAGAGGGAATAGGTATTGATCGTCTCGCCATGTTGTTCACCGATTCTGTTTCGATTCGGGAGGTTATTCTTTTCCCGCACATGAAACCGGTTGAAAGGGGTAATGGATAACCGGAAAAGTGCCTAAAGTGAACTAAAGTTAAGGAGTTGCTACGTTCCAGCTTTTATATAAATTGGCAATATTCCTTAACTTTAGGCACGTTAGATCACTTTAGACACTTCACACTTAATTAGCTTGGATAAATTTTTTGACATAAAATACACAAAATTCACAATTAAGGAACTAATACCCTAAAGCCAGTAATTCTTATGTCTTTTGAATATTTCATAGGCGGCCGTTATCTAAGGGCCAAAAAGAAAGAGACCTTCATTTCGCTCATTACCATGCTTTCCATTGCCGGGGTAACTGTGGGAGTAATGGCATTAATCGTAGTCATCGCTGTAATGGCAGGATTTGAGTCTGATCTTAAGAACCGTATACTCGGTATTGAATCACATGTGGTGATCATGCGCCACGGTAGTTCCTTTTCCGATTATCACAAAATATTGGATCAGGTTGTTAATACGAACGGGGTTGAAGCTGCCACTCCTTTTGTTTATACGCAGATTATGCTCCGCTCATCGTCAGGAGTATCCGGGGCTGTTTTAAGAGGCATAGATCCGGAATCTGCCGGCAGGGTAATAAAGGTTCTGGACAATTCGGCGTTACTGAATATAAAAAAGATGTATGGGGGAAAGGACGCCACCGGTTCCGTGCCGGGGGTAATTCTCGGCAAGGAGCTTGCCGGAAATCTGGGTTTGGGCGTGGGTGATGCGGTTTATTTGATATCCTCCCGGGGAATGATTTCTCCCATGGGATACCTGCCCGCCATGAAGCGTTTTCAGGTGGCGGGTCTGTTCGAGTCGGGTATGTATGAATATGACGGATCCCTGGCTTACATCCATTTAAAAGATGCCCAGAAAATTTTGCACATGGAAGATTCCGTTACCGGCATTGAAGTCAGGGTAAATGATATTTATAATGCAAGGCATATCGCGGATAAGATAATTGCTGACATTGGATTCCCGTATTGGGCCAGGGACTGGATGCAGATGAATCACAATCTGTTTTCCGCTCTTAAACTGGAAAAAACGGTTATGTTTATTATTCTGGCGCTTATTGTTCTTGTGGCGGCATTTAACATCGCAAGCACACTGATTATGATGGTGATGGGAAAGACCAAAGATATTGCCATATTAAAAGCCATGGGAGCCATGGATGGCAGTATCAGGAAAATTTTTATCTTCAAGGGAATGGTCATCGGTTTCATGGGCACGACGCTGGGGGTATGCCTTGGGTTTATCCTGTGTAAATTGCTGGAGAAATATAAGTTTATCGAGCTTCCGGGAGATGTGTATTATATATCAACCCTTCCGGTACGGCTGGAGGCTCTGGATGTTTTTATAATAGCCGCTGGTGCAATGGTGATATGTTTTATTGCCACGCTCTATCCGGCGCGTCAGGCGTCCAAACTCAACCCTGTTGAAGCGATCCGTTATGGTTAACTCCGGGAACAATCGAAAAAAGCCTGTTACAGACCAGTTCTTGTCGGTGCAAGGCCTGTGCAAGAGTTACAATACCAGCGGCGCTCGTATTGATATCTTAAAACAGGCAAACCTTGAGTTAAACGCCGGAGAAACTTTGGCAATAGTGGGAGCGTCGGGTATCGGCAAGTCTACGCTGCTACACCTGCTGGGTGCGCTCGACCGGCCTGATAGCGGGACGTATCTTTTTCAGGGTGAAGATATCTTTCTTTTTGATAATGTCAGGCTGGCACAATTTCGGAATAAATCTTTAGGTTTTGTGTTCCAGTTTCATTATCTGCTTCCGGAGTTTTCTGCTTTTGAAAATACCATGATGCCCGCACTGATTAAAGGGCTGAGCAAACAAAAAGCCAGGGAGGCTGCAGAGGCGATCCTTGTCCGGGTGGGACTTAAAGACAGGTTGCATTTCAGAGTCGGAAAGCTTTCAGGAGGTGAACAGCAACGGGTTGCGCTTGCCAGAGCCCTTGTTCTCAATCCGGTTATTCTTCTGGCCGATGAGCCCTCGGGTAATCTTGATAAGGGAAGCAGTGAACTCGTCCATAACCTGCTTTTGGAATTAAACAAAGAATTTTGTATGACTCTAATCGTGGTGACACATAACATGGAACTTGCATCTTACATGTCACACAGGATGACAATTGTTGACGGACAGCTGGTAACATATTGAGTTTATGGATCTGAGAATTCGGGTAATTAGGAGTTCTATGTTAAGACGCTTATGCTTGATTATTATCGCGATGCTATGCTTTTTACCGAATACGGCACATTCTTCAGAAGCAGTGCGGGTGTTGGTATTACCATTTGAAATACGTGCGGTTAAAGATTTTTCATATATGCAAACCGAAATTTCGGATAGGATCAAAAAAGATCTTAAACAGGAAGGCGTCGTTACACTGGAACCGGAAATCATTCCTGGTTTTGCAGGGGAGAAACCTACTGAAACGATCGAAGGAATTCGGAATGTCGGTGTCAAAAGCGGTGCCGACTATGTTGTCTGGGGCAGCTTGACATGGATCGGGCAAAAATTCATCCTGGTTGCAAAGATGATAGAATCTTTTGGAGAAGGATCTGTTGGTGTTTTCGTTAAAGAGGGCCAGGGTATAACAAACGTGTCCGGGACCGTGAAGCAGATCGTCCGGGATATGAGCATGAAGCTTTTTAAGCGGGAAAAAATTGCCAAGGTGCTTGTTGCCGGAAATAAGCGGATAGAGGCAGACGCTATCAAAAGAAATATAAAAACAAAGTCCGGCGACGTATATATTGCCCAAAGCCTTTCTCAAGACCTTAAGGCCGTATATTCCATGGGATATTTTGAAGATATCCGGATTGATGCCGAAGAAAGTCCCCAAGGCAAGGTAATTATATTCAGGGTAACGGAAAAAGCGAGTATCCGGATTATTCGTTTCCAAGGCAACAAGGTCTATAAGGATGACGAGATCAAGGAAAACTTGAGTATCCGGACAGGTTCCATACTGAATATATTCAAGGTTCGCAGCAATATTAAACGGATAGAAGATCTTTATAAAGAAAAAAACTATCATAATGTAAAAGTTACTTACACGATCCATCCGCTGGAGAATAATCAGGCTGACCTGGAATTCGTTATCCAAGAGGGTGAAAATATTCTCATAAGGCATATCATATTTGAAGGGAATACTGCTTATACAGATAAAAAACTGAAAAAAATGATGGAGACGTCTGAAAAAGGGTTCTTTTCATGGATGACGTCATCCGGAGAGCTGAACAGGGAGAATCTCGAACAGGATATCGCCAAACTTTCAGCTTTTTATTACAACAACGGTTATATCCAGGCCAGAATAGGGGAACCGCAAGTTGAATTTCGTGAAGACTGGATCGACATTACCATAAAAATTGATGAAGGGCCACGGTTCAAGGTCAGCAAGGTGGAAATCACCGGAGACCTTATCTTATCCGAGGAAAAATTAAAGGAAAAACTAAAAATTACCAAGCAAACCTATTATAATCGTGAGATTGTTCGTAATGATGTGCTGGCCCTAACCGATCTATATTCAGATGAGGGGTATGCCTACGCTGAAATAAATCCTAAGATTGACAAAAACTTTGATGAATTGACGATTAATATTACCTACGTCGTTGCCAAACGCAACCAGGTCTATTTTGAAAATATTATTATCGGCGGAAATAAAAAGACCAGGGACAAGGTTATCCGGCGTGAACTTAAGGTGTATGAACAGGAACTTTTCAACGGTAAGGGGTTAAAACGGAGCGTCCGCAACCTCTACCGGCTCGATTATTTCGAGGACATAAAGGTTGACACGGTAAAGGGAAGTTCCGACGACAAAATGATTTTAAAAATCGATGTTACTGAAAAGCCCACCGGCACGTTTTCTTTTGGCGCCGGTTACAGCACCACGGAAAGTGTTTTTGGCATGGCCTCCATTTCTCAGAATAACCTATTTGGGCGTGGCCAGATCCTTTCACTTGACGCTCAAATCGGAGGGACCACCACCCTGTATAGACTGAATTTTACGGAACCCTGGCTGTTTGATATTCCTCTGTCAGCAAGACTTGATCTGTATGAGTGGGAAACCGATTATGATACATACGACAAGAACAGCCAGGGGGGAGGGGTTAGGTTCAGCTACCCTGTCTGGGATTTTGTGCGTGCATATATTGGTTATAATTACGAAGCTGCAGATATAGAGAATATCTCGGACAATGCTTCGAAAGACATTAAAGATCTGGAAGGAGAGAATACGACGAGCAGTATAACCACCTCCTTGGTTTACGACTCGAGGAACAGAAGATTTAATCCAACAGAAGGATCTCGGCACAGTATATCGGTAGAATATGCCGGCCTTGGCGGGAATGTTGCTTTTACAAAATATCTGGGGGAAACCGGATGGTACATCCCTGTGTTCAAGGATATTGTGACGTTTCTGCACGGTGAAATCGGTTATGTCCAGGAGAGTTCTAGCGGAATTCTACCGGATTATGAACGATTTTATCTGGGAGGCCTAAACTCATTGCGCGGCTATGACTGGCAAGACGTTTACGTTTTAGATGAAAACGGCGATGAAATCGGGGGAGACAAATATATACAATTTAATGTAGAACTTCTATTTCCCCTCCTGAAGAAGCAAGGGCTTGTTGGTCTTTTCTTTTTTGATACGGGAAATGTTTATGATGACGGTGAAAGTATAGATCTGGGCAATCTGAGACAAACTGTTGGATTTGGCTTCAGATGGTATTCTCCCATGGGGCCGATTCGACTTGAAAGAGGGTACATAATTGATTCCGAGGATTCAGGGGCACAGTGGGAATTTGGAATGGGTACGTCTTTCTGACAACTATGAATGTGTTTAACTGGTTGAGTGGTAAAGCAGTTTCATGATAAAATAATTAGACTATCTTTGAAGGGGGGAATAACATGCGGACGTGTAAAGTGATTTTTGTAACAACAGTTTTTTGTTTTTGTTTACTTGCTTCTTCTTATGGCGCAGATGTCGCTAAAATAGGTATTGTAGATTTTCAGAGAATTCTTAAGACATCAAGTGCCGGCAAAAAGGCAACGGCTGAAATCAATAATCAGGGCAAAAAGATAGAGGCCGATCTCAAGAAAAAGGGAGAAGCAATCGAAGCGACAAAAAACAAACTTGAACGTGAAGCGCTTGTAATGAGCAAGGAGATGCGGGAAGAGAAAGAACGTGAAATAAGAATAAAAATCAATGATTTTAAGACGTTACAGAAAAGGCATGTGGCTGAGTTCAAGGAGCATGAAAAAAGACTCGTCGGCCGAATCCAGGAAAAGATGTTAACGATTATTGATGAAATGGGCAAACAGGAAGGTTTTCTTCTTATTCTCGAAAAACGGGAGGCCGGAGTGATGTATTCCCCAAACACCATCGATATCACCGACCGGTTAATTCAGAAATACAATGTCAATTTTGCCCGAAACGTTGAAAAGGATAAAAGTACAAAGCAAAAATAATCAAAACTGCTAGGTAAAATTCAAAATGGAACTGTCACTGGCCACGATAGCCGAAGTTGTCAACGGCGAGATAAAAGGAGATAAGAATAAAAAAATTTGTGGTG
>JAFDEW010000375.1 GCA_019310125.1 Deltaproteobacteria bacterium
CTGCAAGTTTTGTCTCTTTTAACATAATAATCATTTTTTTTAAAGCTTCCCCCCCGCCTCTTGAAGAAGAACCACGAACCGCATTCCAGCCATTATGTTTACACATTCTGGCGACAATCTCTCCATCTCTACTCTGGCTAATCATGATACTAGGGTTGTAGATTTTATAATTTTTAGCATGACGAATAACAGAAAAAAATTGTTGGTGCCATACGCAAAGCAACACAGCCCCACCATTTTTTAGATAATCCACCCACTCTTTCTCATTCTCAACCTTAAGACGAAATGTCCATGAATAAGTTAGAATTAATCGATAAAGGAAAAATATGAAGAGTTCTGATGTAAGGAAGCGGTCTAATTTTATTCGCACAGCCTTATCCATTGCAATGCTGATAGTAGAATTGATCAAGAAACGAACAGAATTGCTTTATATTTTCTTACAAATTGTTAAAAACTATTCAAGGTTCCATGCCTAATCGCACAATTTTAAATATTGAAGATTTCAAACCAAAATCGAATTTGTGCTTACTTGCCGTATCGGCATCATTCAAAACAATAATTGATATACAGATATCATATTTATCTGGTGTCAGGTCAAGTAAATCCTAATTTTGACCTTTGTCAAATCATCTGCGTCTATCGACATCTTATCTGTGATACTTCCTTCGAGTGATTCTCAACTTGCCCGTATTCCTGATGCTACAATATGCTTAGCACAATTATGGCCTCACATCCCGTCATAATCACGATTTTGGCAAGTCACTGAGACCGGTGCCGGAACATCCAGCCCGCCAGCGGCAGTGTAACACCAGCCATCAGTATGAGCGGCCAGAGGTGGGGCCAGATCATGCTCACGTCGGCGCCTTCCAGGAATATCTCGCGTAGGGAGATGATGATATGGCGTACGGGATTTAATAAGGTTCCGAATCCGGAAAGGATGACCGCCGGCATCATGAAGACATGTAATGGGGGATGTTCGTGCAGAAAGTGCTTGATGTTTAATGTTAAATGGGATTTACAGGTTATGCTAAGGCTAGCAAGATTAGATGCCCCTGGAGTGCTGCACTATGTCATGGGCCGGGGCATTGAGCGAAAAAAAATATTTCTCAGCGATATGGATCGCAATGATTTTATCGGTCGCCTGTCAGCACTGGGTCAGGATGGTGCCATGGCTGTAATTTTGCCTATTGCCAGTATAGCAGCTTAAGAAATTTATGGCAAAATATTGGCTCCAGCGTAGCAGTATCGGTGGTCAGGGAGTCCTAAAAAGGCCTAAACTGTTACGCAGGCTAAAATCGTGCCATTAAAATCATCTATCTTTAGTACACCCACAACTATCTGATACCGGAGTTTCGGAAGGTTTGGAATCAAAACCAACAGAGTACTGAGTAACCTTAAGATTGCGTTTCCAACTCGGCCATTGTTCAACCTTCACACGGGCATCTCTGGTTGAATCCCAAAATGTTTTGTTCTCGCTATTGGTCTTTTTTTTGATGGCCATCATTTCCTCCCATTAAGTTATCGATTTCTCCCGAAAGATAAGTTTCTCTGTCAATATATGAAATTGGGGAAAGCGGTACTCTGACACAAGCAGTATCTCTGTCCCATTTTATAAGCTTACCACCCTCTTCCCTTTTTATCTTTCTCCCTCTGCTTAGATCCATGGAGAAAAGATCTAAAAACCGTCTTGGACCAATGCCAATAAATGGTTCAAAACAGACCTTATTATTTTTTTGTCCGGACCCACCTTCGTGAGCAAGGAATATTGCATCAGAATGAAGATCCATTGCAAGGCTTTTTGGATATGGCTCAACAAAAACGACTCGCGATATTCCCGATGCTACAATATGCTTAGCACAATTATGGCAGGGGAATGTAGTGGTATAAAGTGTACATTGTCTTGTTGAAACCCCGGAACGTCCACAAGATAACAAAGCCTCCATTTCAGCATGGACAGCCCGTCCATATTCAGTTATATCCAAAATACCTGTGTCCTTTAGGACCTCTTTTCCATTTTTTAATAGCTCCGAAGGATCTGAATCATCATAGAATTTTTTCATTATTTCAGTGACAATTTTATTCCGCCGCTGCTCGTTAGAATCAAAACCCTTTCGGTAGTCCCTTTCGTCTGCATTATCATGATCTGCCCAATACAACCCTCCACCAAAACAAGGAACGTCATTAGCTCCTGTTGCAATGATTTCACCGGTTTTTGATGCAATTACAGCACCCACTTGTCTTGATAAATCCCCAGAACGTATTGATGCCGCAAAGGCAAGAAACATCGCATATTCATCTTTAGTCGGTGTAACGCATGGTTTCCCAAAAATAAGATCCAAAATCCGACCAATTTGATCGCTTACATCACTGGAATCCATGTCAATGAAACCATCTGCAAGATGAAAGGCATCCCTCATATGTTGGCCTAATTTATCGCTTTCTGACTCATCTCTTCCTATCAATCTCTTAGCTTCAATATCTGGAATCCCTTTCTGATTTTTTAAATAGTTCAGCCTTCGTTCTCGAGAAGAATTAATACCAAGTAAATAGAAACCCTCCCCATAAATGTCTCGAAGTAGCCGTACCTCGTCTGGATGTTTCAATGAGCGAAATAAATGAACGGTACAAAGAATGGGCTCATCATTCCTACGTTGTTGGTGAATATTACATATTGCAAGTGCCGCCAGAAAATCACCACGCCCAGCTTTCTCCCTGGCCTCATTGCCTGCGGTCATGTAAGAATCGATGCGTTTTTCTTCAGGTTCTTCAAATAACTCTGTTTCCAATCCATCGACTGTTCGGATTAAAGAGCTGAGGACAATCGAGTTTTTGCTATATTTAAACTGCGTTAGATAATCGGCAATGATTCTTTCAATACTCAGAAGATCCACACCCAGAGGTGCTACAAGACCAATCATAATTTCAGATTTTTCATCAATCCTATTCAATTTTGGGCACCCGCAATTGATAATAGCCTTGATTTATATATATTTTCTGACAGAAGGAAAAGAATCTATTGAGATTTAGTTTATGCCCAAAACCAACATAAAAAAGATTTGGGTATTTTTGGAATTAAATGTTTTTCAGCATATTTTGCTATAATCGGTTTAAATTTTAAGCATTAATCGTAAATCGCTTTGACGGACTGTTAATACCTTCATTCAAGTGCATGTTAAATGCTGACACAGGCCCCATAGATATCAAATATCACAGATAGTTGGAGATATATTCCAGTCTGATAGAATTGCTTTTTGAAAACGGACGTATCATGAATTTTTGGTTGAGTATATTGCTATGGTAAACCGCAACATATGGAAGTTTATCTTTTGCACCTACAATTAGAACTCAGATACCAAAGACAGACCGTGTTGTCAACTGTCGCTTTTCATGAAACATTACAAAATTATGGCTACGGATAACCTTTTGATCTTGACACATCTGCACTTACAGATAAACTTCATAGTACGCTCGGAATAACCCAGCCTGCTGTCAGCAAATCGGCAGTTCTCCTTGCATTAGCTCTATGGCGTTATATCCCATTATAATCAAGGTGTTGGCCCCTCACTGCGACCGGTGCCGGAACATCCAGCCCGCCAGCGGCAGTGTAACACCGGCCATCAGCATGAGCGGCCAGAGGTGGGGCCAGATCATGCTCACGTCGGCGCCTTCCAGGAATATCTCGCGTAGGGAGATGATGATATGGCGTACGGGATTTAATAAGGTTCCGATCTGGAGCCGACGCCCACTATGGTGATGATGAAACACGCCAGGGCCAGGACAAGAGTCGGAACGGTTCCGCGAAACGGCACACCGAACCAATAAACCGCACCAGCCGCGAACAACAGTGCATCAATGATGCCGAATAACATGCCGGGCAGGGATTTGCCGATGAGAATTTCTCCAGGGTTGAACGGAGCGACCAAAAGCTGGTCGAAAGTGCCGAACTCGCGCTCCCGCGCCACCGAAAGGCTGGTCAGAATCATGACCACCACCATGCT
>JAFDEW010000079.1 GCA_019310125.1 Deltaproteobacteria bacterium
AATTATGACAAAAGAATCAATAGGATAAATTTACGACGAATTATTCTTAACAACTCCGGCGCGGCTCGGGCTTACGGGTGCTTAAGCACAAGTTTCAGTCGGCTGGAAAGAGATATACGCCGTCGTGGAGCGTTCTCCCTATATTGGGATTCAAATGCGTTTACCCTGCGGGTAAGCCCGCTTGCGGATCATCGCCATAGATGGAAAACATCGATAAAATCTCACTCCATTGAAGCCATGAATTGTCTGAAGATCAATTATATCATTAATAAGATTCTTGACAAACATTTATTATTTTAATAAATTTAGGGACATTAAAGATGCTTTTCAAAATAAAATCGGCAACAAAACCAAAGTTTTAGAAATTGTTTCCGCACAGATTTCTTTTCTAATGGCTGAGGAATTTTAGTGTGAATGATATCATAGAGACACGCTCTCTGCTTCCCTATCTAAAGGCTGATGAAACAAGGTTTCATCTAAAAATATCGGTTGCCGATCAGAAAGATTCTATCCATCAAAAATCCTCGTTTCCTTTTTTGGTCGTCTCCGAATCCGGACAATTTGCGCGTATCATAGAAGCAAAGATTAAAACGGATGCCGGAACCAATATTGAGCCGGTATTTCTATTGATTCAGAAAGATGAGCATCCTGTGTCAAGAGATGCGCTTTGGCCTCTTGACAACCGGACGATTGACCGGTACTGGCAGAACACATTTATGTTTCATTCCCGTAAAAAATCCGGTTCCTGTCCTTTGATATTGAAAGACCAGATGGATAAAAACGGAACACTACTTCCTTTCCAGTCCTTGCTTTATTGTAAATTCAACCAGACTTATTTTCCTCCTTTGTGCCCGGATTGCGGGGCAGTGTTACAACAATGTTATAACGACAGCATGCTTGAAGAATGTGGACTCCGGCCTTATTCCACTTCTCTCAAACGTTATCTGTTTTGTCCGTCATGCACCGGTTTAAAGGAAAAACCAGAGTTTTATGTATCCTCATTGGCGGATAACGATCCCGCATTTTTAAAAGATCGATTCGAATTAATAAAAGAATTCGGTCGATTATACGAAAATAAAAATTTGGCCGGTCGATTGCCCTGTGTAAATTGCGGCAGGCATCAAGAGTGCTACGGTCCGGATGGCCTTTGGGTTTCAAGAATCGTTGCCTTGTCTTTTTATCCTTTTTATATGCTGATGGTTAAAGGTGATCTGGTCAACGGGCTGGACTTTTTGTCTCTAATGTCAGGCGCCTCATTTAAAGAAGTGGAAGACCGTCTTACGGAAAAACAAGAACCGGGCAGGTTGAACTGCCTGAAAGTTTTAAAACAGAAACCATCTGTTCAAACGCCCTTTTTCTATCAGAATGAAGATAGATACTTCCTGGAAGTATTGTATTTAAAGCTCTCTTTCCTTGGTGAACTTGCAGAGGTTTTATTTTCAGAACTCGACACCTTGCAGTGCCCCGATTTTGGATTATCCATGGATAGAATCTGGGTCAAACTATCCGATCAGAACCGTCTGCTTCCTTGTTTCTGGAATTTTAAGTTGGAGTTATTAGATGTAATGGGTTCCGACGTACCGTCTTCATCAATTCCACAGTTTCCCCGATCCTACGGTTTTCATCTTTTGGGGTTAGTCTGGTTCTATACCCTGCTTGTCAACGGAAAACAGGATGTTTCCCAGGTGTATTCTGCACTGGGAGAGGTTATGGAGAAAAGTGGCGCCCGGAATGATACCGATATTGAAAATTATCTGGAACTCGGGTTTCCTCAGGTTTTATCTCCTGAAAATATTTTTTTCAATCCCGATATACAATCTGTTAAACAGGATTGGCATAAATTCTGGAAAGCGTCACTTGGCTTGGGGTTCCGTTTTTTTGAAGTGGGCATGCTTGGCTTAAGAGACTGGTCCATGGCGGAGTTCGGACATAAACTGGAGCACCTCAGACGACAAATAAAAGACGACCTGTTTTCAACGAAACCATTTGTTCCGGCTGAGGAACCTGAAGCCGACGATAAGATCATTTATAATATTTTGAAGAAAATCATGAACACTCGGAAAGAGGGGGGCGAGACGTCATGGGATGAACCGGAAACCGGCCCTGTTTTGCCACAAGCAGACCATACTGCAAAGGATAAAATCGTACCTGATATTCAAGAGGATGCCGACGTTTTTAAAACCGTGGTGCTTTCTTCAGATGATGAATTGACAGAAGATTTAACCGGTATCGAACAAAAACAAGAATTGGGCGAGGCCATTGAAGTTCCGGAACGTGATCCGGATGAAACCCTGATATTAACCCCCGGAAGACCGGAACCACCGGGTATATCAGATAATTTCAATCATTATGATCAAGATATGGAAGAAACGGTTATCCTTTCCCCCGATGATATGAAACAATATCTTAAACCATCATCTAAATCGGAACAAGATGAGTTTCCTGAAACGATCATTATTTCCCCGGAGCAGGGCTCATCAGGGTACCCGGAGGCCCCATTGGAACAAGACGAGCTTCCTGAAACGGTCATTATTTCCCCGGAGCAGGGCTCATCAGGGTACCCGGAGGCCCCTTCGGGTCCTTGCTTGCAAGATTTTGGATCTGAAACCACCGAAAAAGGCGGCGTTGTGCCGGATAACCCGATGACCGGTGAAAATAAAAAAGCCGAAACGTCAGAACCGGACGAATTCATGGAAGAGACCATTCTTATCCAGCCGGGAACAACCGATGCCGGCAAAAAATAAGGACAATAAGTAACCCCATGAGCGACCCCATACCCATAGACCGGTTGGCAAATGAAATCAGAAACATTTATATTTCGGATAAGGATCAATCGGAAAAGGAGATTGAAAAGTTTTTGACCATCCGGTTCAAGGAACTTTCCGGTTCTGAGAGTTTAGATGTGCTAAATAAACTGATTGCCGAATTTGACACCGGACGCCAAAACGGGGTGGATAATTTATGCATAGATAATAGGGTAATGTCCCGGATATTTTCATTTCTGCTGGGAAGAGATGTTCCCCGAACCGATCTTTCTTCCACAGAACTCATGGAACGGTTGGCGGAATCATTGAAGACTATTTTTGATTCATTGAATCAATTGATTAACGTTATCAATGTGACGCTCACCGGAGAGGCTTGCGGAGATCAAACCATCCGTCAGGTCATCGGTTTTCACCTTGAAGGAGAGGGGCAGGGGAAATCCTTAGAAAGCTACATCGGGCAGATAAACAAAGCGTTTTTGACAGTCCAGCGTTCCTTTAAAAAAACTGCTCAGATCAAAGTCGGTAAAATACTTGAAGAAATAGATCCGGATCAAATTTCTACCCAGGAAGGTGGGGGGTTGAAGATCGGTCCCTTCCGAAAAGCAGAATATTATGAAATATACGAAGAAAAATTTCGCCAGATCAAAAAGTGGTTTGAATCCGGTCGATTCATGGAGGAATTTTTACGAGAATTTGAAAAAAACTGCCAAAATTTAATGGAAAAATAAGGAGGTAAAATTGAAACATTATCTTAAAGTCATGTTTTTGGTGATGGTTAGTTCAATAATATATGCCTGTGCATCCCAGCCGCTTCTACCTCCTCAGTGGCAATATGAAAAAGAGGCGATTAAGCTGCACATTAAGGCTGATCCAAAATTAAATCTGGAGGAAGGAACACCGCATACCCTTCTTGTCTGTGTGTATCAGTTAAAAGATCCCAATGCGTTTAACCAGCTTGCCGGGGATGACGACGGTCTTTACAAACTTTTGGAATGCGGGCTCTTCGATGCTGCGGTGGCCACCTCTAAAAGATTGATTGCTCGTCCGGGACAGGATATAACCCTTGCTTTGGATCGAGCCGAGGGGGCCAAATATCTGGCCGTTGTTGCAGGATATTTTACCCTTCAAAAGGATCGTATGATACGATTGTTCAATATTCCGGTTGTGGTGGAGGAAAAGGGTTTTATTAAACGCAAAAGGATTCAAAAACCCGGCCTCTTGAATATTGAACTTATTTTAGGGCAGCAACAGATACTATCGGTGGAAGGAAAATAGAATGATGAAAAGACCGCTTTTCTGGCATCAAGGCCTTTTTTTACAGCCCCAGCATTTTCAGCTGAAAGATCTTTATGACCAGTCATTGCTGACCCCTTTTCACAAATTCCTCACCCCTCATTTCTGGGGGATCGGTGATATTGAAATTCAGAAAGCAAGCCTTGATAATCATTCGTTTAATCTTTTAAGCGGACAGTTTCTGTTCCCGGATATGACATACGCGGTTTTTCCGGACAATGCCGTCATCGAGGCCCGTTCCTTTGACGGGGCATGGGAAGAGGGGGGGAAAACCTTTACGGTGTATCTCGGCCTGAAAAAATGGAATGATGCCGGGGAAAATGTAACGGTTCTTTCCAGACTGAGCAATCTTTTTGACGTCACGACACGATTTGTCACCACTACCGATGCCGAGGAGATAGAGGATTTGCATCACAACGGTCCTTCGGCTCAGGTAAAAAGACTTTTCTATGTAATAAAAATATTCTGGGAGACAGAAACGGATCTTCTGGGGGATTATGAGCTGATCCCCATTGCCTGTTTGGAAAAAGACGGCGATGAGATAACACTTTCGGAACGGTTTATCTCTCCATGTATTAGTATTTCAGGAGCTAACCCGTTGGACAAACTGGTTAAGGAAATCAAAGACCAGATTTCCTCCCGAGGACGACAACTCGAAGCTTATAAACGTGAACGGGGCATTCATAGTGCAGAATTCGGGGCAAGAGACATGGTCTTTCTTTTAGCATTAAGATCATTGAACCGGTATATACCGCTTTTGACTCATTTGACAGAGACCAAGAGAATCCACCCATGGGTTGTGTATTCTGTTTTAAGACAATTGATTGGAGAATTATCTTCATTTTCCGGAAATGTTTCCGTAAACGGAGAGCTTGCCGATGGCACTCCGCTTTTACTCAGCTATGATCATCGTAACTTAGGGGACTGCTTTTCCGGCGCAAAAACTCTGATCACACAGCTGTTGGATGAAATTACTGCCGGTCCCGAATATGTTATCCATTTAATGTACGATGGAACTTATTACGCAGCGGATCTGCCGCCTAAAATCTTTGAAGGCCAGAACCGATTTTTCCTGGTTTTTGAAACAGAAACCGATCCTCAAACCGTGCTTCAGTCCATGGAAAGCATCGCCAAGCTAAGCTCCCGAGAATCTTTACCCATTTTAATTGCTCGCTCCCTTTCCGGGACAAAACTCGAACATCTATCAATACCGCCTCAGGAATTGCCGCGACGGGCACATTCACTATATTTTCAAATTGACCATCATAGTGACCAATGGGCTCAGGTGCAAAAGGGGAGTAACCTTGCTCTATACTGGGATGCGGCTCCACAGGATTTAAAAGTGGACCTCATGGTCGTAGGGAGGGCTTAACCATGCGTCTGATCGACTGCTTTATTGACATTATTGCTTATATCACTTATTTGGTGAAATCAGGAGCTGAAAAACACTCCTCCTTTGATCAGGTCAAAGCGGATATTCAGCGTCTTATCACACAAAGCCAAAGACATCTTGAAGATGGAACGGTTCCCAGGGAGGACTACGATCTTGCCCAATTTGCAATTTTTGCATGGGTTGATGAAGCCATTATGAATTCCTCATGGGATGGAAGAACTCAATGGCAACGGGAGCAGCTCCAGCGACTGTATTACCAAACCACCGATGCCGGAGAGATTTTTTTCGAGCGGCTTAACACCATAGGTCCTCACCAAAGAGATGTAAGGGAAGTCTATTATCTGTGCCTGGCCATGAAGTTTACCGGTCAATATTGTAATCCGGGAGATGAATATCTCCTAGAGCAATTGAAAACCTCAAACTTAAAACTCCTAACCGGCAGTTCACTGGGAATACCTTCCCTTGACAAGCGTGAGCTTTTTCCTGAAGCATATCCGGTTGAGTCCGTAGAAGCTGGACCCTTAAAAACAAAACGGCGTTTTTCGCCGTTCACCTTAATATGTATTTTCTCCCCTGTGGTTATTTACGGGATTTTGTTCCTGATTTACCGTTTTGTGTTAAACAATATCGGGAAAACCTTTATCAGCACGGTCTGTTAAATGAAACAGCTTATTATAAAGATACTAAAGATATTTCTCATTGTTACGTTGATTCTATTCGCCGTTCTACTGGTTTTCGGTCTTGTGTTGGGTATTGGCTGGCCATGGTGGGTGGGCTTTTTTATCCTTACGGGCCTCGTGGGTATTGGAGTGGGGCTTGTTTTCCTCAAAAAGGTATTGGGCCGGCGCCGCGAACAGCGTTTTGTCAATCAGGTAATAGAGCAGGATCAACACCATCTGAAATCACTCGGAGATAAAGAAAAGAAAAGCTCACAGGAACTTCAGGATCGCTGGAAAGAAGCCATGGAGACGTTGCGGAAATCCCACCTGAAAAAATACG
The DNA here is from genome assembly GCA_019310125.1 of Deltaproteobacteria bacterium. GTDB lineage: Bacteria > Desulfobacterota > Desulfobacteria > Desulfobacterales > UBA11574 > S5133MH16. The sequence goes on from JAFDEW010000079.1 coordinate 6,451, forward strand.
GTAATCCGCTTTACGTGTTGCCATGGTATATGGTGATCGGTGAGAGCGGATCCGGCAAAACCACCGCCATTAAAAGCGCTCGTCTTTCATCCCCTTTTGCTGAAGTGAGTCGTACCTCCGGGATTTCCGGCACAAAGAATTGTGATTGGTGGTTTTTTGAACAGGCCATACTTATCGACACCGCCGGTCGGTATGCCATTCCCGTAGATGAGGGCCGGGACAAGGATGAATGGCAAAAGTTTTTGTCTCTTTTAATCAAGTTTAGGAAAAAAGAGCCGTTAAATGGTCTTGTTGTGACCGTTGCCGCCGATAAATTAATGGACTCCGGTTTGGAGTTGGAAGCGTCGGGCAAAAGCATTCGCCGGCGCATCGATGAACTGATGCGGGTATTGGGGGCAAAGTTTCCGGTTTATGTGCTGGTGACAAAATGTGATTTAATTCAAGGAATGACTCAGTTTTGTGATCAGATTTCTGAAAAAGGTCATGACCAGGCCATGGGCGCCCTGAACCATACCCTTTCAGAAAATATCGCTGAATTTACCCGCAGCATTATGCATACCATTGGAGAGCGGCTCAAAGATTTAAGGCTCCTTGTTTTTCACAAGCCCGAATCCAAAGGCCCTGATCCGGGTCTTGTGTTGTTCCCCGAAGAATTTGAAAAAATCCAACCGGGTCTGGATGCGTTTATTCGAGGGGCTTTTCAGGAAAATCCATACCAGGAGACACCGATTTTAAGGGGTCTTTTCTTTAGCAGCGGCAAGCAGGAAGGAAGTCCGTATTCCCACTTTTTAAAGGAACTTGGCCTTATCGAAGAAAAAGAGGTTTTGCCAGGGACCGATAAAGGGTTGTTTTTGCATGATTTTTTTTCAAAAATTCTGCCTATGGACAGGAGGCTGTTTGCACCGACACAGCGAACCCTTGAATGGAGCCGGCTGACCAGAAATATGGGGCTGACTTCGTGGGTTGCCATTTGTATTGCTGTGTGTGGACTTTTAAGTTTTTCCTTTGTAAAAAACCTGAAAACGATCAGAGATGTTTCCCGTGAATTTTCCAGCCCGCCGGTATTACAGGGTGAAATCCTGCCGGATACCATTACCATGGATCGATTTCGCAAAGCGGTCTCTAAAGCGGAAAAGCAAAATCGCAGCTGGTGGGTTCCACGACTCGGATTAAATGAAAGCAAAGATGTTGAAGGAAAGTTAAAAGAAAAGTTTTGCAACCTGTATTATAGTGGTTTTTTAACATCCAATGACAAAAAAATGGCTGAAGCCATGACGCATTTCTCTGCTTTAACTTCAGAGGAAGTTTTAGGCAGCCACATCGCCCATCTGGTAAAACGAATTAATTTGCTTCGGGCACGGATCAAGGGGGAAGACCTTGAAGGGCTTCAATCTTTACCCCAGCCTTCATATGACACCGTTATAATGGGAGCGGATCAAAACCTGATTCCTGAAGTCAATAAAAAACTTTCGAATTTATATCTTTATTTTTTAAGCTGGCGGCAGGATAAGACCAATTTGAATCAGGAAATGAACAACCTGCAAACCTGGCTGAAACACATTCTGACACTCAATGGCGCCACCTTGAACTGGCTTGTGGGCTGGGTCAATTCGGATCCGTCTTTTTCTCCCGTGATTATGGCCGATTTCTGGGGAGGCTCTCCGGTAAAAACAAAAGATGTGGGCGTGCCTCCCGCCTTTACCATTCAAGGCAAAGAGCAGATCGACGGTTTCCTAAAAGAGATTGAATCCGCGCTTTTTGATCCGTTGATCATTGCAGGTCAAAAACTCGATTTTAATAAATGGTATGCGGATTCTTATCTTCGGGCATGGCATGATTTTATAACCGTTTTTCCGGACGGTATGAACCGGCTTGAGGGAAGAGAACAATGGAAACAGGTGGCAGCCCGCATGGCTTCGGATCAGGGCCCCTACTTTGCCCTGCTTGAAAAGATCGCTCAGGAACTGAAGCCAATGGTACTGAAAAACGATATGTCCGAGTGGGCAAATTTTGTTTATGATTTTAACGCCGCAAAACTTCAGTCAAAAGCAGTAGCAAAGAATGAATCCAAACCGCCCGGGTTCATTAAAAAAGCGGCAAAAACGGTAACAACTACAATTAAAAAAGCTGAGAAAGCCACCGGAATAAAAGCCGGTAAAACGCTGGATATGGAATCGCAGTTGCTTGCCGCCAGAGCTTTTTTTGATTATCAAAATGCTTTGAATGAAATCACACCGGTATCCGCATCCAGTCTCGTTGCTTACAAAACAGCGGCTGAAATATACAGTGAAGATCCGGCTACCAGCAAATCCCCCTTTTATACGGCTCAAGATGCTTTAAGAAAATTAAAAACAGTTTTGATAAAACCAAAAACAGATCCAAGAACATTCTGGAAACTGGTAACCGGGCCAATAGATTTTTTTCATGAATTCGTTTTAAAAGAATCCGCCTGTTACCTCCAAAGCCGGTGGGAAAAAGAAGTTCTCATGGAAGTGCAGGACGTATCCGACCAGAAGGACACGAATCAGCTCCTTTTGGGGGAGAACGGCTTTGCAAAAAAAATCATTAAAGGACCTGCAGAACCTTTTCTTAGCCGAACGTTGAAAAAAGGGTACTATGCCAAAAAAGTGATGGGTAGAAATATTGACTTTAATGAATACTTTCTTTCTTACTTAACCAAAGGCACAAAAGCAGCAAAACCGGTAAAAGGGACATATAGTGTGAGCATAAAGGCCTTTCCCACAGGAGCCAATAAAGGTGCCCTGATGAGACCTCAGGAAACCCGCCTGGAACTTCAATGCGCATCAGAAACGCCAACATTGATCAATCTAAATTACCCGGTAAGAAAAACGTTCAATTGGTCACCCCAAACCTGCGGTGATGTTATCTTTAAGATAAAAGTCGAGGATATTGTTCTGACAAAAATATATACAGGATACCAAGCGTTCCCCAAGTTTATCAAAGATTTTGAAAGAGGCCAGCGAACCTTTTATGTGCGTGAGTTTCCCGATGAAAAATCGGCGCTCAAAAGGATGGGAATAAAATACATAACGGTAAAATACCAGTTCACAGGCCACCTGCTGGGATTAGGAAAACCCAAAAACAGGTGGCATTGGTCGGCCTGCGGCAAACACCCGGTGGCTAGAGATTATTTCCGTTTAAGCCTGAACACCTCCCTGTCGGCTGCATTTGAAAACTGGATTGAAGAGGGGTATCAGGCGTTAAGCAGCGGGCAACCATCTGTGCGGAGTATGTATTCCTGGCGCTTCTGGGCCAAAGGAATCAAAAAGGGGAACCTGATTTGCGGTGTTGTAAAAGACAGCAGCGACACTATCGGACGACCCTATCCGCTTCTCATTATGGGAGATGGTATGCTTAGCGGATGGGAAGATCATTGGGATCTTCTCTCCCATGCTTTTGAAATAACCTGGGATCAGATTGAATACATATCCTCAAGGCGATTTGAAGACTTAAAGGGTCTGGAATATGAGGTCTGTGCCATTAAGCCCCCTAAGCCTGACTGGCTGGAATGGAAATCTCAAAACAGAAACCCGGAAAAACCTCAATCTCTGCCGAACGCCTTGACAATATCAAAGCACAATGATGAGATAATGGAAAAAGCGGCTTGCCTGAGTAAGGACATGGAAGTGTTGGTGCCCCTTGACATCCACACCCACGAAGATCTTCTTTCCGTGGCAGGCCATTGGAATTCTGTGTTCAAAGATTACGGTTCGGATATACCAAATGCGGTATTTTTAGGCGGCGTTCCTGAAAAACATTTTCTGACTGTTTTTAACCGGCCTTTAAATTCGAAGGATTTTGTCAGGCTTTGGTCTGTTTCTTCTATTTAAAAGCCTTTTATATGCAATAAACTCGTAAAAAGTCCGATTTAGACGGTTTCGTAAAAAGTTCAAATTCAAGGCGTGCAAATTTTGTAATCATGAGGCGTACTTTTCGTACGTTGAATGATTGCGAAATGCAACGCAGAAGTTGGACTTTTTACGAGACCGTCATATGTAATAATACGAAATTGAGGAATCAAAAAGTGGATCTTTTATCGCTTGGAAAAGACCCTATTAACCCGGATTGCCCCACCGGCTCTGATGTCCGCTATGAACCGGAATTTGAAATGCTCCAGGCTGAGATAGACAAGCTTTCCATGCCATCATCTTCGGGTGGAATAGACTGGCAGAAAGTCGGAAATATGGCCGCTTTAATCTTGAACGAAAAATCAAAAGATCTTCTGGTTGCCAGCTATTTGGCGGTAAGTCAGATTTATACCCAAAAAATAGAGGGCTTGGCAGTTGGCCTAACGGTGATATACGATCTGCTGGATCAATTTTGGGACACACTTTTTCCGTCGAAAAAACGGATGCGGGGACGTTTAGGCGCCATTGAATGGTGGATTGAAAAGAGTGAGGCAGCCTTGCAGACGATACAGGCAGATTCGCTGCCTACTGAGAATATCGAAAAATTAAAACAAGACCTAAAACAGATCGACAAGCTTTTACAGGAGTATTTGGAAGACGCTCCTTTGTTGAGACCGTTGGAAAGGTTTATTGATAGTATTCCAACCAAGACGGAGAAGAAGCCCGAATCTGAAGCATCTCCTCCTCCGGTAGAGACGCCTGATGTTCGACCGGCGGCAAAACCAAAACCTGACAAGCCAAAGCCCGTGCCACCTGCAGAAGCAGAGGAGATTGCTTCTCCATCTGACGCGGAAAGGATGTTGCGTGACGCCCTTCAAACTATGCGCCGAATGGCCAATTACCTTCTTCACAACGAAGATCTATCCAATCCTCGAGGGTATCGATGGAGAAGGATCGCCGGGTGGTCCATGATCCAAGCCATCCCTCCGGCCACAAATGGCCGGACTCAGATCCCGCCTCCGACAGAGTATACTGTTATTCAAAACAATTTGAATGGGTTCAAGGACAAAGGAAATTGGGAGGCTCTGCTTCGAGAAGCAGAAGAAAGATTCCAAAGGGCCTTGCTTTGGCTGGATTTGAATCGGTTTACAGCAGAAGCATTGGCCGGTATGGGAGATCAGTACCAGGATGCCTATGATGCTGTTTGCCAGGAAACGGGCTTCTTGATTTGCCGGCTCTCCGGCATAGAGAATTTGTCTTTTTCTGACGGGACCCCTCTTGCGGACCCTGAGACAAGACAATGGATAGAGAGCATTGGATTGGGCGGTCATGCCGACTTGGCAGAACATATTCCTTCCGAGGGACATAGGGATGACCACATGGCAAGCGCTATTCAGAAAGCCCAAGACCTTGTGAAAAAAAAGAAACTCACGGAGGCGGTCGCTTCTCTCCAGAAAGAACTTTGGTGCAGTTACTCCGGAAGAGACCGTCTGCTGTGGCGATTGGGGTTGTCTCAGGTATTGATGAACGCCAAACAACCAAAGCTTGCCATGCCGCACCTGGAAACGATTCTTCAGAACATTGAAATGTTCAGGCTGGAGGAATGGGACCCGGATCTTGCGCTAAAAGGACTCGAGATGGTGTGGTTGGGATTTAAGCTCCATACGGATCAGGCTGCAAAGGATCAGCTGGGCGACATTTTGAACCGTATCGCAAAGCTCGATGCGGCCGAGGCAGTACGTCTGGGGAAAGGGTAGAAGAAAAAAAGTAGATCATATAATCATTGACAGAAATCCAGAACAAAGGAGGTAATCATGGCAAAAGAGGGATCAGTTGCCCCAAAAGAACGGGTAAACATTGTTTATCGTCCGGCAACAGGTGATGCTCAGGAAGAGGTCGAACTTCCTTTGAAGCTGTTGGTTATGGGTGACTTCATGGGGAAGCCGGATGACCGACCCTTGGAAGACAGAGAGCCTATCAACATCGATAAGGACAACTTCAACGAAGTTCTTAAGGCGCAGAACATCGGGTTGAGTGTGACCGTTCCGAACAAGATTTCCGGTGAACCTGGTGAGGATATGAACGTTGAACTCAAGTTCGGCTCCATCAAAGACTTTGGACCGGAAGCTGTCGCCAAAAACACACCCGAATTGAGTCGCCTCTTGGAACTCAGGGAAGCCCTGGGATCTCTCAAGGGGCCCTTGAGCAACCTTCCTGATTTCCGGAAAAAGATCCAAGGGCTCGTAAAAGATGAGGCGACTCGGGAAAAAGTACTCAAGGAACTGGGTATAGAAGACAAATAAACAAATAGGGGAGGTGATTCCATGGCAGAAGAACAAGAGAAGGCAACCGCCCCATCAGCGGAGGCGGTTGAAGAGGTTTCTATACTGGATGAGATTGTAAACGCTACCAAACTTAAACCTTCGGATGAGGCTTACGATGTCACCAAAAAGGGTGTTGAAGCACTTATAGCCCAGCTTCTTGAGCCGGGTCGAGTCGTACCCAAAATTTCCAAGGCCTTTGTGGATGACATGATCGCGGAAATTGACAAGAAGCTCAGTCTGCAGTTGGATGCCATTTTGCACCATCCGGAGGTTCAGAAGCTCGAGTCTGGTTGGAGCTCTTTGAAGTTCCTGGTGGATAAAACAGACTTCAGGGAAAACATTAAGCTTGAAATCCTTAACGTGAACAAAGAGGACCTTCTGGAAGACTTCGAGGATTCTCCGGAGGTTGTCAAGTCGGGGTTATATAAGACGGCTTACACGGCAGAATACGGGCAGTTCGGTGGACAGCCCTATGCAACCATGATCGGCAACTACGAATTCGGGCCGGGTCCTCAGGATATCAAGCTCCTTCAGTATCTCGGCAGCGTGGCATCCATGGCTCATGCACCTTTTATTGCTGCTGCGGGTCCATCCATGTTCGGTCTTGAGGATTTTAACAACCTTCCACAGCTAAAGGATCTTAAATCCATTTTTGAAGGCCCTCAGTATACGAAATGGCAATCCTTTAGGGAAAGCGAAGACGCCCGTTATGTGGGGCTGGCTTTGCCGAGGTTTTTGTTACGGCTGCCCTATGGGCCGAAAACGCAACCCGTAAAGGCCTTTAATTATGAGGAAGACGTTTCTGCAAGCCACAGCAATTATCTGTGGGGAAATGCGGCCTTTACTTTTGCTTCCAGATTGACTGACAGCTTCGCTAAGTACCGATGGTGTGCGAACATCATAGGCCCCAAAGGCGGGGGTGCGGTGGAAGACCTTCCTCTGCACCAATACGAGGCCATGGGCGCTGTGCAGACAAAGATTCCGACCGAGGTGCTTATCTCCGAAAGGAGGGAGTATGAACTGGCGGAAGAGGGTTTCATAGGCTTAACCATGCGTAAAGGAAGCGATAACGCGGCCTTCTTCTCTGCTAACTCGGTCCAAAAGGCCAAGTTCTTCGGAATCAGCAAGGAAGGAAAAGAGGCCGAAACCAACTACAAGTTGGGGTTACAGTTGCCCTATATGTTGGTCATCAATCGGATGGCTCACTATCTGAAGGTTATCCAAAGGGAAAACATCGGAACCTGGAAAGAAAGAGCGGATCTGGAAAGAGAACTGAACACCTGGATACGCCAGTACGTGGCGGACATGGAAAATCCGGCACCGGAAGTCAGAAGCCGGCGACCGCTTCGACAGGCGCAGGTCACGGTTGAGGATGTGGAGGGCGAGCCGGGTTGGTATCGTGTGGGGCTCAAGGTTAGGCCTCATTTCAAGTACATGGGCGCTTTTTTTACCCTATCACTGGTAGGGAAACTTGATAAAGAATAGGAAGGAGGAAACGAATAATGGCTCAGTCAGTACATCTTTGGTTAACGGCAAATGGCACAAAAATTGACGGTGACTCGACTATTCTTTCCCTTGATAGGGAGGACACCATAGAGTGCCTTTCATTCGTAGATTCTGTACGAACGGCGCGCGAAGCCTCATCGGGCATGGCGACTGGGGAAAGAACATATGAACCCATCAGAATTGCAAAACGTATTGATAAAAGTTCGCCGCTTTTAGCCAAGGCCTTATGTAACAACGAAGTCATAGAGGCCACGTTCAAGTTTTACAGGCCGGACCCAGCGGGTAGTGGAACCCAGGAACATTTTTATACCATTGAGATCGAGGAAGCAAGGGTTGCATCGGTCACGCGAGTCAGCCCGGATGTCATTGACCCGGCTTCTGCGAGTTCACCGCCTACAGAGGAAGTAAGCTTTGTCTTTGGTAAGATTCGCTGGACTTATGAGCCTGACGGGATTGAACACATCGATCACTGGTCACAAAGGACTTAGTTTTTCACTTGACGTTCCGGCATATCGCAAGTGATATTTTTTGCGTTAAACGGG
>JAFDEW010000080.1 GCA_019310125.1 Deltaproteobacteria bacterium
ATGTGGATATTGTGTCGCGATCTTCCAGTTTTTTTCCGGAAGTGCTTCTTCGGATGGCTGAAAACAAAGAAAGAACCTGTCCGTTTCTGGTTGAATCAGGCTGCTCGGTTTATCCCGACCGTCCGGACACCTGCCGTACCTTTCCCATTGAACAGGGCATTTTTTATGATGCCAACCATCAAAAAACAGAACTCATTCATTTTTTCAGGCCGCCGGAATTCTGTCTGGGTCGGCACGAAAAAAAAACCTGGACACTCCGAACATGGTCAAAGGACCAGGACACGGCGTTGTATCATAAAATGACCCTGCTCTGGTCAGAGGTAAAACGTCTGTTTCAAACCGATCCCTGGGGCTCTCAGGGGCCGGAAGGGCCCAAGGCAAAAATGGCTTTTATGGCAACTTATAATATAGATCAATTTCGTGATTTTTTATTTAACAGCACATTTTTAAAACGATACAAGGTAAAATCCGCTTTGTTAAAAAAAATCCGGACCGATGATGTGGCATTGCTTAAGTTTGGTTTTGATTGGGTCAAATTTTACATTTGGGGGATTAAAACCAAATCTTTCAGACTGAGGTAGTGCCCGAACGAAACCAAGGAGTTTTTGTTCAGGCACGAAATCATCCGGAAGTATCTTCTTACGAATTGATAAGGTCTCATTTCATCTGCTAAAAAAATCTTTAAAGATGAACCAAAAACCTCACGACTATTCCCCTTATTTTCCGGTGGTCCGGTTTTTGGCCATCAGAGACACCAGGAGACAGGTCACCATTTGAATATTGGATAAGAAAATGAAAAAATTCCTTTTTTTTGTTTTGATTGTTTGTTTTCCTGCAACGGGCTGGAGTGCTCATCTTCATTATGCGCTTGGTGTGCAGATAACCCCCCATAAACGAAAAATCACCGGCACGGCCCGTATTAAAGCTTATGCCGACATGAAACTTAATTTAAATGTTCGTAATCTGCGTGAGCTCAACGTGGATGGGGTTGCTAACGTTACCACCGCCGATGACAGCATCAACCTGTCTGTGCAAGCCGGCAAAGAAATAATTATCAGTTATGAGGTCCTGTTCAACCCAAAGGGTACCAATTTCATTGACAAAGACCACGTGTTTTTAATGGACAACTGGTATCCGCGTCCGAATGTTCCGGTTGAGTATGATCTTTCCGTAACCTTACCGGAAAATTTTATCGCCATCTCAGAATCTGAATCCGTATTCATCCAAAAACATGGAAAAACAAAACGGTTTGATTTTAAGTTCAATCACCCGTTGGACGGTTTGAATCTGGCGGCTTCAACTCGGTATGTTCTGCGAAAAGACCGATATAAGAATATCGTTATAGAATCTTATTTTTTCAAACAAGATGCTCAGCTTGCGGAACAGTATATTGCGTATACTAAAAAATATCTGGCGATGTACGAGACCATGCTTACACCCTATCCATACAAGCGTTTTGCTATTGTAGAAAATATGTTCCCCACAGGTTTTTCAATGCCGACGTTTTCCCTGCTGGGTAAGCAGGTGGTGAAGTTGCCGTTTATTGTCAAGACATCTTTGGGACATGAAATTTTGCATCAATGGTTTGGAAATTCCGTTTTTATGGATGTTGCATCCGGAAATTGGGCGGAAGGAATCACCACTTATCTGGCGGATCATCACTACAGCGCTCTTGAGGGCAAAGACGCAGCGTATCGCAAACAAATCCTCATAGATTACGATGCCTATGTAACTGCCGACAATGCCATGCCGTTAAGTGATTTTTTCAGCAGACGAAATAAAGCCCATGGCGTCATAGGTTATGGAAAATCAGCAATGGTCTTTCATGGATTACGAGAGATCTATGGTGATGATTTGTTTTTTGCAGCCATACGGGACTTTATTTATGACAATAGCTTTCGTAAAGCTTCCTGGCACGATATCCAGCGGTCTTTTGAAAAAATAACCGGGAAAAAATTAAACCCATATTTCGAATACTGGCTCGGCCGCAAAGATATCCCCCGGCTTGAGGTAAAAAATGCCAAGTTGCGTGTCCAGCAGGGACAACTTAGGCTAAATTTTGAACTATTACAAAAAAAAGACGCTTATCCGCTGGTCATCCCCGTATCCTTGCACACCGACACGGGCAAGCGCATACAATTTGTGCATGTGAGAAAATCTAAAGAACAGATCAGTCTTTTTATGGATGAGATGCCCAATAAAGCTGTGATTGATGAAAACTACGCAATTATGAGACACTTGGCACCTGAAGAAATTCCCCCGGTTCTGGCCGGCATTATGGGCAAACAACAGCTGATTGTGGTTGTTTCATCCGGGCAACAGAGCATATATCAACCGATTATCGACGCTTTTGGAATTGAGAATATTAGGTATGTAACTCCGGATACCATCACGTTTCGTGATATCAAAGAAAATTCGGTTCTGATTGCGGGGTTTAATAATCCTGCAGTAAATATGTTGTTTGGAAAACAGGGTGTTCCAAAAGACGGCGTGCGTATAAAAGTTTATAAAAATCCATACAATGTATCGGAGCGCATTGTTTTGTTACATGCCAAAAACAAAGCACAAGCTCAGGCCGCTCAGCGCAAAATACCGCATTACGGCAAATACACCGATCTGGCGTTTAGCGGCGGGCGGAATACCTTTAAAACGATTGCCCAAGCGGATAACGGCATCCCGGTGCTATCGCGTCCGTCGCCCCGGGTTTTAATGCCCGACAGGCTTACCACCGTAGACAGTATTATTCCATATCTTACGGCATCCCGTATTATTTACATAGGGGAACGGCACGACCGGTTCGCCCACCATATTAACCAGCTGCAGTTCATTAAAAAGATGCACAACGCCGGATATCACCTGGCTGTGGGTATGGAAATGTTCCAAAAGCCTTTTCAACCGGTGGTAAATGACTACCTGGCCGGGAGGATTGATGAGCGTACATTTTTGAAAAAGACCGAATATTTCAGCGCGTGGGGGTATGATTATAATTTGTATAAACCGATTATCGATTATCTCAAACAGCAAAACCTGCCCCTTGTGGCCCTCAATATTTACGGTGAGATCAGCCGCAAAGTTGCCCGTGACGGCATATACAGTCTATCAATTAATGAGAAGAAACAGCTTCCCGGTTCAATGGATTTTTCAAATGAACGTTACCGTAAAGATTTAAACGAGGTGTTTTTGTTGCACGAGGAACAAGGGGAGTTAAAAGATTTTAGTTATTTTATAGAGGCACAAATTTTGTGGGATGAAGTCATGGCGAAATCCGCCCAGAAGTTCCTAACAGACCATCCTGAACGCAAGCTGGTGATACTGGCGGGAAATCGTCACCTTGGACATAATTATGGAATTCCCGACCGTCTGTACCGGAGAAACCACGAACCGTTTACGGTTGTTGTGCAGGATGAAGAAATTGAAGACGGAATTGCCGATTATGTCCTGATTACCGAAAAATTAGAGGGAGAAAAATCCCCTCGATTGGGGGTAAGGGTCGAAGAAAAAGATAAAGGCCTTGAAATCATGGGTTTCAGTCATAAAAGCCCTGCCAAAAAAGCAGGATTGCAGGCGGGTGATGTTATTCGAATGCTTGGGGGTCAGTCAATAACCACAGCGGCTGACTTGAAACTGGCGCTGTTTTACAGCAACATCGGAAGCAGGCTCAAGATTCGGATTCAAAGAGCCGGTAACACGCTGGATAAAGAGATTGAACTGTTCCATCCTTCCTTCAGAGAAAAATAATTGGGTTTGAGTGTCTAAGCCTGTATCTATACGAGATTCAATTACCCGGAGTCCGATCAGGCCCGAGGGGGGCATCAGGGCAAACGCATTTGAATCCCAATACAGGGAGAACGCTCCACGACGGGGGGCATAACTTGTAAACCAACAGAAAGGGTAACATCGTCTGTCCAGAACCCCGATAACATACAATAACTGGTGGGTGATAAAAATAATACTACTACATATCGTAATTCTCCTTGAAAATTTTTTTTGTTTAATATAAGGGATAATTATTATCCAAAAATTTGACAAAGGAGGAGTGTAATGAGAGTTATCGCGAGTGCGAATCAAAAAGGAGGATGCGGTAAAACAACAACAGCTATTAACCTTTCATCTTCGTTGTCTTTAAAAGGACAGAAGGTGTTGCTCATTGATTTTGATCCTCAGGCCCACGCAACCATGGGTCTGAACGTAACGCCTTCCGATCTTGAGAAAAGCATCTATGATGTTATAACGCCAAAGGAAAATGAATCATTAGGGATTAAGGATATTTTAGTGCCGATTAAAGAGAATTTTGATCTTGCTCCCTCAAGCATGATTCTCAGTGCAGTGGAACAAGAGCTTTCAGGAATGGAGGGCAGGGAAGACAGGCTTTTTAAGGCGATTCAGGCACTCGAAGAAGCATATGACTATGTTATAATTGATTGTCCCCCAAGCATTGGGCATCTTTGCTTTAATGCCCTTCGTGCCTGCGAGGAAGTGATTATCCCCATCGATATGAGTCTCTTTTCTCTTCGGGGGGTTGCCAAACTCCTAGAGATCATTACCCTGCTTAAGGACAACGTTGGCCATGATGTTAAATCTCGTGCGCTGATCACCATGTATGATCGCAGGACGCGCTACTCCAGGATCGTTTTAGAGAAGGTTAAAGAGGAATTTGGGAACAATCTCTTTGATACGGTAATTCGTTACAATATCCGCCTCAGGGAAACGGCGGATTATGGTTTGCCTGTTGGAGATTATGATAAACATGCCATTGGGCACAAGGATTACGGAGACTTGGCCGAGGAGGTTATTGGCTCTCAGGCGGCCAAGACGTATCCGGACCTTAATACCATGAACGTGGCGCAGGATATCTTACAGAAGACAGAGGAATATATTGACATGTCCGTAAAGTCACCTGTGATAGAACAGCCAACTTATGGGATGGAAGAATTTTCCACTTATTCTCCTCAATCCAATTATTCGAAGATGGTTGAAGCCATTGCCACCAATCCCACAGATTCTTTTTTAAACCATGAGGACGAATAAAAAGGGGGGAGGCGGGGGACCGCATTTTAAATGGAAAAAAAGAGTCCGGAAAGAGAGATGAAAGACAGAAGGGGCCTGGAGAACATTTCCAACCTATTTCTGTCGACCAGCCATAAGGCAAAGGAGAATTTCCAACAGACTCAAGATCAATACGAAGCCGGAGATCAACACGAAGGTGAAGCTCAATACGAGTTGGAAGAAACGGTGAACGTTTGTAAAAAACTTGCATTTCAAGATGATGAAAATGTTCAGCAAAATATGATGAAAACCCTGTCCCAGCATATAGAAGAAGGATATCATATAACGCGTGTTGACCTCCAAAAAAATGAGGATATTTCAAAGCCCGGAGGCAGAATTCGAAGAGAGGAACAGGTGGTTATTTTTATAAAAGCCCCTGTATCTACTTGATAACATATGATCGGTGTTGAAAATCTCCACAAAAGCTTTGGTTCTCAAACTCTGTTTGAGGGCGCCAGCTTCAAGCTCAATCCCAAGGAACGAATTGGACTGGTCGGCCTCAACGGACATGGAAAAACAACCCTTTTTCGAATCATCATCGGTAAAGAGTCCCCGGACACCGGAACCATAAGCATCCCCAAACATTACCGCATCGGTTATGTTCGGCAGGAAATCGATTTTACCAAAGATACCGTTCTCAAAGAGGTTATGACCGGGCTGCCGCCCCAGGAACGGGACCATTACTGGAAGGTCGAAAAAGTTTTAACGGGCTTAGGTTTCAGCAAAGACGACATGCAACGTCCCCCCTTTGATTTTTCCGGGGGGTTCCAGGTTCGCCTGAACCTTGCCAAAGTACTGGTTTCCGAACCGGATCTATTACTTTTAGACGAACCCACCAACTACCTCGACATAACCTCCATCCGCTGGGTCGAACGCTTTTTGATGAACTGGCCCCGTGAAATCATGCTCATCACCCATAACCGGGGGGTTATGGACAAACTGGTTACCCACATCATAGGAATATACCGAAAAAAGATACGTAAAATTCCTGGAAATACTGAAAAATATTATGCCCAGATTGCCCAGGAAGAAGAGGTGCATGAAAAGACCCGAATCAAAGATGAGCGACGCCACAGGGAAATCGAACAGTTTATTTCGCGTTTCAGGGCCAAGGCCAGACTTGCCAATCTGGTGCAGTCACGAATTAAAACTCTGGCCAAAACAGGAAAAAAAGAAAAACTGGAGAAGCTCAAGACCCTTGATTTTGCGTTTAAAAGCAGCCCGTTTCTTGGCAAGCAGGTCTTGAGCGCCAGGGAGTTATCCTTTTTTTACGACTCCCAAAAGCCGTTAATAAAGAACTTTAATATTACCATCGGGTCAAAAGATCGGATCTGTGTTGTGGGAAAAAACGGTAAAGGTAAAACCACGCTGCTAAAATTACTGGCCGGCGTACTCAGGCCGCAAAGCGGTGACATCGTCTTACACCCCGATGTCCGGAAAGGTTTTTTTGAACAGACCAATGTCCATAGCCTGGTTCGAAACCGAACTGTTGAAGAAGAAATTCTCTATTCACATCCAGACGTGGATCGTCAGCAGGCGCGCAATATCTGCGGCGCCATGCTGTTTGAGGGGGATAAGGCCTTAAAAAAAATTGGTGTACTCTCCGGCGGTGAAAAAAGCAGGGTGCTGATCGGTAAGCTTCTGGCCACGCCGACAAACCTGCTGCTGCTGGATGAGCCCACCAACCATCTGGATTTGGAATCGTGTGATGCCCTGCTGGCCGCCATCGACAGTTTTGACGGGACCGTTGCCATGGTAACTCACAATGAAATGTTTTTAAAAACCATAGCCCAACGTCTGATTGTATTTCATAATGAAGAAATTTATGTATTCGAAGGTGGTTACCAGCGGTTTCTGGAAAAAGGCGGGTGGGAAGATGAAGAAGATGTTTTGCTATCCGGTTCCGGGGAGACCAAAAAGGAGGGCAGCCGAATCAATGTTTCCAAAAAAGAGATAAAGCGGAGGCGCTCGGAAATTATTAGCGAACGTTCCGGAATCCTGAATCCCCTTAAGCAGCGTCTCCACCGGACCGAAACCCATATTGAAAAACATGAAAAAACCCTCACTGAACTTCATGACTCCATGCAAAATGCCACACAGGCCGGTGAGGGTAACAAAATAGCAGAACTCTCAAAGTCGATTCATCGCTGCCAAAAGGACATCGAAAAACTTTATGATGAACTGGTAATATCTTCCTCTGCTTTTGAAGCGCAGCAGGCTGTTTTTGACGAAAAATTAGAAAGATTAAAACGCGAAGAAGCATCATGACCTCTTACGGTCTCGTAAAAAGCTCGTTCCCATGAATGACGTGTTTATAGCCGGCCGTGTGAAACGGCCGATTGTATAAAATTTCCTGGTAAATCAAGAACAAATTTTTGTTCGTTGACCCTTGCTCCCCACTGGGTTCCCTGATGGTGCTCCATGAGCCGGAAACCAAATTTCTCATAAAGATGACGTGCTGCGTGAAGACCGTCAAATGTCCAGAGATAGACGCGGTAATAATTGCTCCTCTTGCAGAAATCCAAGGCCTTCTCCATGAGTGTATTGCCCACCCCGTGCCCACGCAGCCTGGATGAGATGATAAACCACCGAAGATGCGCCCCCTGGCTTTGAGCGTTGATCCCGTCGATGGTAATAGAGCCTTCAACACGATCTTTTATCCGCGCGGTCCAAAAACCGTCACGCTTTTCCTCGTATCGACCGAGGAAGTTTGAAAGCTCAGTTGCCACCTTGGCTTCAAAAAAGACCCCAAATCTCCAATGATCATGGTAATAGTTGGCATGAAGTTCAGCAACTCGACCGATGCAGCCGGGTATATAATTTCTCGTTATTTCAACATCCGACATACAAAGAGCTTCCCACGTATTTCCCGTTAATGTTTCTTGGCTATACCACTGAATTCAGCGGCAGCTAAAATGTGGTTCCCACACCGAAGCCAAAATGGAACCTCGGCTGGGTGAGATTTTCCATTGGCCAAAGCTTAATCTCAAGGGGTTCTAAAAGGGGATAAACATAATCGAACCCACCAATCGCTCGAATCTTACTCCCCTTGAGTGTTCCCACCAGGGTAAGCAACATTCCCTTTTGATAAATTGCAGGATCAAGAAACTGTTTTGATTCAACAATAAAGCGGCCATGGGATTGATCAAGATTCACGGGCCGACCATTATTGCCAAGCGCAAGTTGCAAGACCGTGAGTTGGGATAAGGTGGATGAGACGTTGGTTTCTAAAATTTTTCCACCGAGCATGATGATCTCATCCTTATAGACGTCCGGAGTCTTTTGCAGTTCTGAAAACGTCCCCGCGTAGGTAACCTTTGAGCGCGACTGTCGGGAAATTCCTGTGGCGCAACCCATCAAAAACATAATGAAAAAAATAAAGAGGATGTACCCGGTTCGTTTGATGGTCATGTTTTCCTCCTACCAGTAATAGGGGTGATGACGATACCCATAATAGGGATAATAATGGCGATACGGATACCAATAGAAGGGGTATGGATAAAACCAGGGGTCATAGTAAGAAGCGGGGGGATACTCTTGATCCTCTGGCCAAAGATATATTTCACGACTTTGGATCTTGAGATACGGATGAGAGAATTCATCAACTTTTTCAATCACGGAGCCAACCACTGTCCCCGCCACGGTAATTTTACGATCCTTGCTGTAAATTTCCGGGTCCAAAAACCCTTTTTGCGAAATTATGAATCTCCCTTCCGAATAATCCCTTGATTCGGGCTCGTCTCCAGCGCCTATCGGTGCTTGCAAGACTTTAATAATGGTTTGATCCGTCAAATTATCGATTTCCAGGATGTACCCCCCGAGGATCACGGTATCTCCCTTATATTTATTCGGTTCCTGAACAAGTGTTTTAAAATCCATCGACGGTATGGATTCCGTCTTAATTTGTTGAGAAATAACCGAACAGGAACCGGTAAAAACCGTAATCAGTATTGCCAGCAATGCACTTCTTAAAACATTCATCATACCTGATTCTCTTAAAATATGGATTTAGCTTGCTGCTTGTAGGGCTTCTTGAGCCTCACGTGGCAGTTGAATGAGAATGAAATAGGACTCCGGGTAGAGATAATCTTCACCTGACTCGTCAATGACCCTTACGTATCCTTCTTTCGAAGCCGCATGATATCTCGGATATTTCCACCGACGGCTATCGTTTCTACATTCTTGATTTCATTTATTATCTCAAAATACATGACATTTTACAATTGTATAATATTTGATTTGCGCCTAACCAACAAACCCCGCAGTTAGCGCAGTTTGCCTTTTATTAATGGGTGTTTAATGATGGAGCATGATCACAAAAGGGAGGTGGCATCATGCTCCATCGGTATTGCAGTCAGTTTCTTGCATACTGTCAGTTGGCCGATTTCTCGGCGCGTTCCATCCAGGCTTTAACCATCAGGCTTAACGAATTAGCAAACTTTCTAAAAATACAAAGAATTCGGTCTGTT
>JAFDEW010000376.1 GCA_019310125.1 Deltaproteobacteria bacterium
AATGCTCCTCAACGGGTCACTTTTATACAAGGCCGATTGGTGCCTGAAACCAACACCTTCGCCAAAATCCCCATATGCGGTTATTACCACCTCAATGTCATCTATCCTCCCAAATATCCAAGTATACCGGAGGGGATGCGTATGGTGGCCGTAAACACGGAAACACAAGAAAAGTATGTGGGGCCCGTTATCGATTGCAGTGATGCGGTACCGCCGCCGAAAACAATACCTTTCACAAAGGAGGAACTCGAAGGCATTTCCGTAGCCGCCTATTTTAACCCGAATCTGTTGGAATTTGTGCCGTTGCCTGAGGTCCCCGGGGTCTATGAGGTATATATAGAACTGGGGGAGAAAGGTGAAGACCCCTATTTTCGATCCAACACGGTTACAATTGTAATCGTGGCGGTTGAAAGATGAGTGTGAATGGGGTCAAAGCTTGAATTGTGAATGTTTGACAATTAAGTCGCTATGATTTAGTAGAATCCATATGGGCAGAGCATGGCGAATTGAATATGAAGGGGCATTGTATCATTTAATGTCCAACCATTATCATCTTTTGGTAAGAACCAACCGTGCCAATTTAAAAAAGGCAATGCAGTGGTTTGGCACCACCTATACCCGAAGATTCAATAACCGAAATTTTAAAAAAGGTCATTTGTTCCAAGGACGTTATAAAAGTATTCTGGTTCAAAATGATGCATACCTGATGCAACTTTCCTGTTATATCCATCGAAATCCATTAAGAACTGGAATCGTAAGACGTTTGATCGACTATAAATGGAGCAGCTATCCTATCTATGCCTATGCCAAGAAAGGCCCGGCCTGGTTATCCACCCAAGTGATTTTGTCATATTTTAAAGGCGCTGATAAACATAAGCAATATCGGGAAAAGGTTCAAAAATATGCAGAGGAAGAGAAGCGTCTTTTAGAGGATATTCACCATGGCATGATTTTAGGTGCTAAAAAATTTGTAGATAAAATTCGAACGCAATTTTTGCCGGATATTCCCCATAATGCTTTGCCTCAGCAAAAGCAGTTGGCAAAAGGATGAACAGGACTATCCGGATATCCTGAGTTAAGGACTCTAAGGATCGTGAGAATCCTGTTGATCCCGTCTAAGCGCTCTGATACGTAAATATGGTGACGTATTTTATGAAAGGCCACCGCATTCAACATAGCGATTGATCATAAAAGTGACTAAAATTTGAAGTGAGCTAAAGTGAACTAAAGCCCGCCCTGGTGCGACTCGTTCGTGTATATTGATATCGGCTATATATCATTGCAAACCTGTCTTTTTGAATATAGAGTATTGGTAATCGGTCTGGGCCAGGGTTAAGGAACTCGCCTGGGGCGAGGTCAGTTTAAAAATGATAGAATTCATCAAGGCACTTTAGATCACTTTTCACTTAAAACTTTTAAATAAAATGAATAAACCAACTATTATACGTGATCGTATTTAAGAATGCGTGTACTAAGTATTCATCGTCTTTTAGAAAGTGAATAAATATGGAGCTATTGGCACCTGCAGGAAATCTGGAAAAACTCAAATGGGCCGTTATTTACGGCGCCGATGCCGTATACTTTGGCACCCGGTTCGGTTCCCTCAGGAACTTTGCCGGAAATTTCAGTTTTGATGATGCTGAAGCAGGCCTTGGGTTTCTTCATGACAATGGTAAAAAGGGCTATGTTACGCTCAACATCTATCCGTTCCCCGATGAATATGAAAAAATTATAAACACTGCCCGGACCCTTGATGAAATGGGCGTTGATGCCTTCATTGTCTCGGATCTTGGTGTACTGATGGAACTCAAAAAACTGGGTCTTAATGCCGCGCTTCACATCAGCACCCAGGCCAACACCACGAGTTTTCAGACCGTGCTGGCATATAAAACACTGGGTGCAAAACGGGTGAACCTGGCAAGAGAGTTGTCTTTGGAACAGATTCAACAGATCCAGAAACACGTGCGCGGGAAAATTGAGACTGAAGTTTTTATCAGCGGATCCGTGTGTTTTTCCTATTCCGGCAGGTGTGCCATTAGTGACTATCTGACAGGATTTCGGGCCAACCGCGGAGAATGTAAACATGCGTGCAGATGGAAATACTCTGTTGTAGAAGAAACCCGACCCGGGCAATACATGCCGGTATTTGAAGATGAAAGGGGGCTGTATCTTTTTAACAGCAAAGAGCTGGCCCTTTTTGAATTTGTTCCTGAACTTAAACAAGCAGGTGTGGATTCCATCAAGATAGAAGGCCGAATGAAGTCTATTCATTACATTGCCACCGTGGTCTCATTTTATCGACAGGTCCTTGACGGGAAAGAATTTTCATGGGAGCAGGGATTAGAGGTCCTGAACAGAGTCCCCAACAGGGGGTACTCTACGGGTTTTATGAAAGGAGAAATTGACAGCACCGATTACCAGAGAGAAATGAGCACATCACACTCGACCTCTGTCTTTGTGGGCAATGTTTTAGAAGAAAAATCACAAGGCAAATGCGTCCTTGAAATAAGAAATAAAGTCCACGCAGGAGAAGCGCTGGAGGTTCTTTCTCCTGACGGTTCGCTTTCAACCACAACCCTGTCTTCACCCCTTATAACAACGGATAATCAGCATGTTGAATTTGCTAATAATTCCCAATATGTCCTGCTTGAACAAGAGCTAAAGGCCTATACGATCCTTCGAAGGGTTGGAAAGTAATACCTCAGACCCCAATGGCTTAAACACTGCGTACCTTTGTGTCAGCTGCAGTTAAATGGAGGTAACCGTGCGACCGGAAGTAAAGAAAAGTAATGTAGATACAGAGTTTAAAACAAAAGAGCGGTGCTATATTGTAGAAACAGCGAATGATTCGGGGGATGAGCTTGTTTCTATTTCACGGGCAAGAGTCGAACCTGGTGTAACAACAGCTTGGCACAAATTAAAA
>JAFDEW010000081.1 GCA_019310125.1 Deltaproteobacteria bacterium
ATTTTATTATCGTCGATGGAATGTTGCGTATCCACTGCTCCTGCCATGCAGGTATTTATGGACAGTTATGCAAACATAAGACTTCCTTCATTGAGGGTGATAATAAAATGCTTTATGACATTTCACAGAAAGAAATATTGGCGGATATTTTTTCCACCATTCAAGCATCGCCTATATTTGATGAATTATCAAAAAATTTTAAAAGAAAAATGGAAATTGAAAAAATACAACAAAAATTGAAGAAAGAGCTTAAAGACATTAAATTAAATTTGGCACTAAAATTTAAAAATGGTATTAAGCTTTAGATATATAGACAATTTCGTTAAACTGTATTTATTTTTGGTGAAGAAATGGTAGATAAAGTTAGAGTTCGTGCTGTGATCAGCGGCAGAGTTCAAGGCGTCTTTTTCAGGTTGGAGACAAAGAAAGCCGCGGCCAGATACGGTGTTTTCGGATGGGTGAAAAATCAGAGGGATGGAACCGTTGCCCGCGGCCAGATACGGTGTTTTCGGATGGGTGAAAAATCAGAGGGATGGAACCGTTGCCGCCGTGTTTGAAGGCCCTAAAGAAAATGTTGATTCAACGCTTGCCTGGTGCAAACATGGGCCGCCTATTGCAAAAGTTCTTGATGTGGATGTAACATGGGAGGAATATAAAGGTGAGTTTAATGGCTTCGAGATAAGATATTGAAGCGGCTTATCTATTCGGGTGCCTATAAATAAACCGCTTCAACCCATTAGTTATATCGCATCTTTGAGTTTCTTTCCGGCTCTGAACTTTACAACATTGCAAGCTTTAATTTTAATAGGATCGCCGGTTTGAGGGTTCCGTCCTTTTCGAGCTTTTCGACGGATTTTCGCAAAAGTGCCAAATCCCACTAACGTTACTTTTCCGTCCTTTTTCTTCAAGGCCTTTGTTACATTTGCCATAAAAGAGTCGAGTGCTGCCGCTGCGGCAACCTTGGAAATATTCGCATCCTTTGCCATCATTTCTACTAATTCTACTTTTGTCATGATTCTAGCCCCCCTTTTTTTGTTAATTAATAGTCAGTTAAACGACAACATTAAAAAATCCATACACGAGCAAATTTTTCATGTCAACATAAAACAGCAGTTATCAACACTTTTTTTATATTTAATGCCGTTATCGGGCTGTATTATTACATTTAGGGAGGGTAGTTCCTCAAAAATTCGGTTGTAACCGGATAAATGCCAACACGGAACATCCGGAACCAAGAAATATTTGCCACCAAGTCACAAAGACACGAAGGATTTTATTTTGTTATTCTTTCTTAGTGTCTTGGTGCCTTTGTGGCGAAAAGAAAAAAGGTTTGCCACAAAAATAATTACTAAGCGCCTAAAATACGGTAGAATCGTTTTCCTAAAACAGTGCGTTAACAAACCGGACCGAATCAAATTCCTGCAGATCCTCAATTTTTTCACCGATGCCAATATATTTTAACGGAATTTCAAGGGTATTGCAGATGCTGACAACGATTCCGCCTTTAGCAGTTCCATCCAGTTTTGTAAGGGCGATTCCGGTGACGTCAAGGGCGTTATGAAACAGCTCTGCCTGTGAAAGGGCGTTTTGACCGGTTGTGGCATCAAGAACCAGAAGGATTTCATGAGGGGCTTCGGGAAGTTTCTTTGAAATGGCGCGCTTTATCTTTTTAAGTTCTTCCATCAGGTTTTTTCTTGTGTGAAGCCTGCCGGCCGTATCCACAAGAACAACATCCGCACCTCTGGCCAGTGCCGCTTGAATTCCGTCATATGCAACAGCGGCAGGATCTGACATCTCCTTGTGTTTTACAATTTCTACGCCTGCTCTTTGAGCCCATATGGCAAGCTGTTCTACTGCAGCCGCTCGAAATGTGTCAGCGGCGGCAATGATAACCTTTTTTCCGGAAGCCACGAATTTTGCCGCCAACTTTCCGATGGTCGTTGTTTTGCCGACGCCGTTTACGCCGATTACCATTATGACGTGAGGTTTGGTCGTAGTTTTTTGCGGGCAAGGTTTTTCCGAATTCAGTAATGCAAGTATGTTTTCTTTGAGGGCCTGTTTGAGCTGATCGGCGCCGGATATTTCCGAGGATTTTTTTGAAATGCTCTGTATAAGATCCATGGTGGTTCGGACACCCATGTCCGAGGTGATGAGAAGTTCTTCAAGTTCCTCCAGCAATTCATCGCCAATTTTCCGATTGCCTGCAAACAACTCATTAATATCCGTTGAAAGAACTTTGTGGGTTTTTGAGAGGCCCTTTTTCAGACGGTTCATAAAACCGGTGGATTTTTCCTGGTCCTCCTGTTTTGAGAATGCAACAGACGTATCCTCTTGAGGTCTGGTTTGGGGTTGAAATGCTTCTTCGTCAGGAACCGTTCCCTCCTTTTTTATATCTTTATTCTTTTTAAACCAGGTGAATGCCATAACCAAGCTTATCCTTCCGCCTTTTGTAAATTTACCGAAACAATTTTGGAAACCCCCTTTTTTTCCATAGTGATTCCGAATAGAGTGTCGGCAAACTCCATACTACTTTTATTATGGGTAATCATGATTATTTGAGATTTATCTCCAATGAGCTGAAGCAGATCATTGAAGCGGAACACATTGGTATCATCAAGAGATGCGTCAATTTCGTCCATGAGACAAAAAGATGCCGGCTTCATTAAAAAGATGGAAAAGATCAATGCGATGGCTGAGAGTGCTTTTTCCCCACCGGAAAGAAGGCTCATTCTTGTTAGTTTTTTCCCTGGAGGATGAATCATGAACTCTATTCCGGTTTCAAGGGGATTGTTGGGCTCTGTCATGATGAGTTTGGCGCTTCCGCCTTCGAAAAGACGGGGGAACACCTCATTCAACTTCTCATTGACACTATGGAAGGTTTTGATAAATCGTTCCTGGCTTATCCGGTTTATCTTCTTGACAACTTTATAAAGGTCTTCGATGGCCCTTGCAAGATCGTCGCGTTGTTCGTTCAGAAAGTCAAAACGGTCTTTGAGCTGCTCATACTCTTTTATGGCGCCAAGATTGACATCGTCGATAATTGCAATCTTTTTTCTGAGCCGGAAAAGTCTATCTTCCATATCATCTATGGATCTGTCCGGAGAATTTTCCATATTTTCGAATTCCGACTTAAATACCGATAGGGGATTGTGATAGCTTTCTTCCAGCCGCTTGGCGATATTTTCCCGTTTAATGCGCCGCTCTGATTGTTCAAGCTCAAGCAAGCGAATTTTCTGAATAGTTTTATCCCGCCGGGTCTGTATATCCGATATGATACTGTCACTTTCTTTGAGCTTTGTGTCGATGGCGGTATAATCTTCCTCATTTTTTTCAAGTGCTTGTTCAAGGCGCTTCATTTCATCATATCTGCCGGAAAGCATCTGTTCATATTCTTCTGTTTTTTGTTTACAAGTGATTCCTTTTTGTTTTTTTTGGGAAATATCCCGGGAAAGCTGATCGAGCTGTTGTATCCCATCATTCTGAAACTCTTTAAGCCGCTTTAAGGTATTATTACTGTTTTCCAGTTTGGCGCTTAACGAGGTCAGTTGAAGCTTCATATCCACGATTTTCTCATCAAACGCTTCCATTTCAGATGAAACGGCGGCGATCTGCTCAAGTTTTTCAGAGACCGTCTCCTGAGCATTTTTAACTTGATCTTCCACGACCGCAACCGCCTCATTGTATTTGGTCATTTCTTCGTCAATATCACTCTCCTCGTCCATAAGGCGTTCTTGCTCCAGACGGACAATTTCAAGATGTCGCTGGGCGTGTTTGAGGTCTTCGGTTGCTTTGTAAAGGTCTTTTTCCGCTTCGACTTGGTGGTGCTCTGTCGTGTTCATTTGTGTTTGAAGTTTCTGAAGGTCGCTTTCAATAGCCCAAACTTGAGATTCCAATTCTTTTTGATCCTGACGGGCGGTTTCATATTCTTGATTTAATCTTTTGATCTCAAGTCCTATTTTTTTAACCTCTTGCTTTTTTGCGAGGATTCCTGACAATTTATCTTTACTGCCGCCCACCATGATGCCCTGATGAGAAATTAAATTTCCGTTTTTGGTAACAATGGTCTGGCACACCCCATTGGTGTTGAATATATTTATGGCTTCTTCAATATCGTCGGTAACAAGCACATGCCCTAAAAGTGCTTGGGTTACCTTTTCAAATCCCTGTTTAACGGAAACATGGTTTAAAAGCCTTTTTTGAGCATTGGGGTTTCCCTTATGGTCCCATCCCATGTCTTTGACAGATGAGACAGGAATAAAGCCCCCGCGTCCCTCACCGGTTGTTTGGAGATAGTCGATGGAGCCTATGCCGGCTTTTTGGTCTTCGACAAGAATATACTGTAATGATTCTCCAAGAACCGCTTCCACCGCAGTTTCATAAGAAGGTTTGGGTTCCACGATATCCGCCATGAGTCCTAAAATGCCATTTTTGTGATCGAGTTCTAATCCTTCCGGAGAAACGCCCTGTTTATCGGCCCTGTTTTTTTTCATTACGGCTTGAACCCCGTCTTTATACCACTCGAAATTGTCTTCCATTTTCTTTAACGCCGTATACGATGACTTGGCCTGGTTTCTCTCAAGATCAACGGTCTGAACCCGCTTCACCTGTTCTGCAAGAGATTTGCTTTTTTCTTGAAGCTGCGTTTTGACCTGGGTCACTCTTTCGTTCAACTCATAGATTTCTTTTTTATATGAATCAAATTTTTCTTGGGCCGTTAATTTTTTCTTCCGGAGTTTTTCCACTTTCTGATGGGTTGAGGCTTCTTCTTCATCTATGATTTTCAGTCGTCTTTTAAGACTTTCTTTGTTGTGCGAAGCGTTTTGATAGATATTTTTGTATTGTGCTTCCCGGGCGACCAGATCCATTAGATCCGCTTTGCATGTTTCAAGCTCTTGATTCAAAGCAGAGAGTTGATCTTTAATGTTTTGCGCGGCTGACCGTTCCCGGTGGATGGCCGCCCTTACTGTCTCTATGTTGTCATGAATGTCTATATTCTGAGTTTCAACCTGAGCCACTTCGGAGGTTAAGTTCCGGTTTTTCTCTTCAAGGTTTGTGTGAGCGGATTCAAGTTCTCCACATTCGTTGATGAGACGTTCCATCTCGTTACGAAAGTGATTTATATCATTTTCCACGCGGTCTATATGGCGCTGTATTTCGAATATGCTGGACTTTTGGTCCGAAATGTCCTGATTTTTTTCCGAACGTCGAAGCTTGATCTTTTCAACTTCCGCATCAAGGTTTTTCAACCGGGTTGTATGCTCAATGTCTGTATCCTTTAAATTGGTTAAGACCGCATCGGTTTCATCAATATTATGGGTATAGTCATCATAGTAATGCAACGCAATGGCGATATCGAGTTCTCTGATGCGTTTTTGATGTTTTTTATACCGTTCAGCCTTTTTGGCCTGACGTTTCAGGCCGGCCATCTGCCGATTTATTTCCGCAATGATGTCTGTAAGGCGCAACAGGTTCTGATTTGTGGCCCGGATTTTACCGAGAGCTTCCTTTTTACGGCTTTTATATCGTGTAATTCCTGCTGCTTCTTCAATAAAAATTCTTCTTTCTTCGGGTCCGGAATCCGTAATTGCGCCGATATTTCCCTGTTGTATTACGGAATAGGATTTTGTCCCCATGCCGGTTCCCATAAAGATATTATGGATATCCTTAAGCCGGCATTGCTGTTTGTTGATGAAGTAAGCGCTCTCTCCGGACCGGTAAAGGCGGCGGGTCAACATGATCTCGGAAAAGTCCTTGAGCTCTTCGGGAGCATTGCCGTTATCGTTCGCAAGGGTTAAGGAGACTTCTGCCATATTCAATGGAGATTTTCCGTTTGTACCTGAAAATATTACGTCTTCCATGGATTTCCCGCGGAGCTGCTTGACACTCTGTTCTCCCATAACCCATTTAATTGCATCTACGACATTGCTTTTGCCGCAACCGTTCGGGCCCACAACCGCAGAAATACCCGGAGGAAATTCAATACTGTTTTTTTCAACAAAGGATTTAAATCCATTGAGTTCCAGCCTTTTTAATTTCATGCGATTAAATCTCCTGTTGCACCTTAATTCTGCAAGCCTGGTATCTGCCGGATATACAAGTCGAGCTTGCGAATTCGACAAGTTGTAGAATTCCCAAGACGTTTACTCGTTTTTATTGTGTGTGTGTTTGTGCCTTTTCAACAAATCTTTTTTGGTTTCGGTGTTATCCAGACTTGGCTTAACCAAAATAAATAACAGGAATTCATCAGCTTGTAAAGGGAAAAACACAACAGGCGGTATAATTTTATCTGTATGAGTACAATATGTGGTGGAATATATTTATTTGTGATTTTGTCCTGATAACGGTTCGTGAAAAAATATTCTTTATGGAATTAATAATTGTAAACTGTTATATGTGCAAGGCAATTTTTTATCTTTGACAGCCGAGGGTTGCCCTTCCGGTCCGGGGCGGATACCCACAAATTTAAACAATAAATATAGTCATATAATAGCAAATCGCAAGAGTGCATTACCAGTTTGTTAATTGCTATCCAAGACTTTTTGGTTTCAGGTATCAGCCAATTCGTTTCTTATTCCTGACACCTGAAACCTGAAACCTGATTGCAAGGCTTTCGCTCAAAAAATGAATAAGTTAATGGGTGAAAACCATTTTAACAAATTGGCAATGCTCCCAATCGCAAGAGGGTATGACACATTGTCCGGGTTGATTAAAAAATACTGGTTCATTGCAGGACTTGTTCTTGTTTTTACGATAACTGTGTCCGATACGACCGAAACGGTTTCCGGTATGGGAAAGTGGTTCAAAATGCATCGGGGGCCCGATGCCGTGATTGTTCTGATATTCTTTTTTTCAGGATTGATATTAAATGCCCGGCAGGTACGGTCAGGGCTGATGGATATAAAGGGTATGGCCATTGCCCTGGCAATAATTTTTTTTGTTGCGCCCATCACGGGAGCATTATTCAGCATGGCGTCTGTGGAGACCGGGATCAAAATAGGGATTTTTCTGGTGGCGGTGATGCCCACAACATTGAGCAGCGGTGTGGTAATGACCGGGGCTGCAGGAGGAAATATGGCGCACGCACTGGTGATCACCATACTGGCCAACGGGCTTGCCGTTTTTACCATACCGGTTGCACTTTCTCTGCTTCTGAATCTGGTTGGCGGAGCCGCAGTTGTTTCCATTGACAAGCCGGCGATTGTTATGAAGCTCGGGTTTTATGTTCTGTTACCCCTTTGCACCGGATTGACAATAAAATTTTTCACAAAATCTTTTTTTGATCGATTTGTCCCGAAACTGCAAGTGTTGAACCAGTGCTTGGTCCTGGGAATCGTATGGATGGCCATGTCATCGGCCAGAGATGCGATCATAGGCACCGGAGGGTCGGTGGGCATCATTTTTTTACTGGTATTCGGTTTCCATGGAATACTGTTGAGTTCTGCAGGACTTTTCAGCAAATTATTAAAACTGGGCAGAGGCAGAAGAGAAAGTGTTATTTTTATGGGCAGCCAGAAAACCCTGCCTCTTTCGGTGATTTTGCAGGTTTCCCTTTTTCCGCAATACGGACTGGCGCTTGTGGTCTGTGTGCTGCATCATTTGGTGCATCTTTTAATGGACGGGTATTTGGTTGGGCGTCTCAGAAAGATTGAAGATTAATTTTTCACGAGTTCATCAATTTTTTTAGTCATAATTTCATTCGGTTCGGGCGAACGCGTGCTAACGCCCTTCAAACAGTCAGTCGGTTTCCAAGAGAAACACGCCGTCGCTACGCTGCGCCGAAATCAAATGCCTTTACCCTGATTAAGAAATCGAATAAACTTGACACAAACATTATAGACTGGATATTATTATTTATGAATTCGTAGAAGGAAGAATTCATATGGTTTTAGGTCTTAAGCTTTAGGTTTTAGGCAACCACATTATTCCGTTTTAACAGCCACTTAAAACCTAAAACTTTAAATGTTCGCAAAAGTCGTTTTTTGACCTTTTACGAGCGCATCGGTTTTTATATGATAACTTGCAATGGAGCGATACCATGAAAGATAAAGACCTCATCAGTATCGAAGATCTCCTGAAAAACCCCGAAGTCGAAAAAGCGGCCAGCAATATTAATCAGGAGCTGATTGAACGGAGAAAATATATTCCTCCTAAATGTGACGTATTTACAAGTTCCTATACGGTGTTGAAGGATAATGATGAGTTCAAATTCAGTATTGACAGGGAAGTCCGGAAACAGCTGCCGGATATTATAAATAACAAAGTTCAATCTATTGTGGGACTGGAGTCCCCGGAAGAATCCTTCAAACAAAGATACGGTAAAAAATATACCATCGGTATTGTGTTTTCAGGTGGCCCTGCTCCCGGAGGACATAACGTTATTGCAGGGCTTTACGATGCTGCAAAAAAGGCCAATTCGGAAACCAGAATTATCGGTTTTATCCTCGGTCAGGACGGGATCATTGAGAATGAAACCATTGAAATAACCGGCCCTCTCGTGGATTCCTACAGAAATCTGGGCGGGTTTACCATGATAAAAACCGGCCGCGCTAAAATAGATACCAAAGAGAAAATGGCCCTTTCAAGGGAGACCTGCAAAAGCTTGGGTCTGGATGCCCTTGTCATTGTCGGTGGTGATGATTCAAATACCAATGCGGCATTTTTGGCACAGGAATTGATCCAGGATCGCATCCAGGTCATCGGGGTTCCCAAGACTATTGACGGCGATATACAGGTAAGAGACGCGCAAGGGAAAGTTTTGTGCTCCATGTCCTTTGGGTTTCATACGGCGGCCAGGGCCTTTGCCAATGCGATCTCCAATTTGTGCACAGACAGCAGTTCGGATGTAAAATACTGGCATATCTGCAAGGTCATGGGAAGGGTCGCCAGCCATCTGGCACTTGAGGTTGCTTTGCAGACCCATGCCAATATGACCCTTGTCGGAGAGGATCTATCCGATTATATCGATCATGAGAGAATCCAAAAAGCTGAAAAACAAGGGACCGTGGATTATCATGCTTATGGAATGACGTTAAGACACCTTTCCCGTGTAATTTGTGACGGCATTGTCAGAAGAGCTGCTGTGGGAAAAAACTTCGGCGTGATTGTAATACCGGAAGGCGTTTTGGAATTTATCAATGAAATACAAATTTTTATCCTAAAGCTGAATACAATCATTGCGGAATATAATCAAACCCATGACACGAATTTCCATGATGATTTTCCGGCCCTTGAAGATAAGCTGGAATACCTGAGACGTCTGGCCAGGTTCGAAAGGGAAGGGGCTTCTTTTTCCATATGGAATACCCGGGATGATGAGCTGTTCAATGATATTCCTGATTTTTTTCAGGAAGGCCTTCTCATGGAAAGAGACAGTCACGGGAATTTCCAGTTTTCGCAGGTTAAGACAGAAAAAGTTCTTATGGATCTGGTCAAAGATTACCTCAACATTCTAAAGGAGAATGGAACTTACAAGATCGGAATAGAAAAATCGTATTACCGGAAGACGCTTGAAAAGAAAGGTCTTGATCCGGATTACTTCGGGCCCATTCTTTTCAAAAACTATGATAATTCCGAGTTTTGCTTGATTAAAGCATCCATCATATCTGCCAAAACCCTCAAACAGGAACTGGAGAAGGAAGGTGTGATTTCAAAAGATGAAAAGATTCCTGCTCCTGTTGAAAAGATTTTTCAGAAATCGGTGCCCAAATTCATAACCCAGATTCATTTTTACGGTTATGACGGCAGGGGAAACGACCCCACCCGATTTGACTGCAACTATACGTATAACCTTGGACTAAAGGTTTTTAGCCTTATCGCAAAAGGTTATACGGGACAAATGGCAGCCATAATGAATTTGGAAAAGGATTTTTCAAAATGGGAGAAAGGAAAATTGGCCCTTGTCCTGGAAAAAAGTCTGGTGGATGTTAATTCCGCTTCTTTTAGAGTGGTAAAGGCATTTAGAGAAAAATGGCTTGCGGCGGCGCCGGGTGAAGACAGCTACAGAAGGCCGGGTCCCATAAGATTTGCCGGAAAAAGTGAAGAAGACAGGCCCATCACACTGGTATTGAATGCACTGGATAATGCCGGCGAAGTAGAACCTGAAAGGGAGACGCCATGAAAATTCATTCATTAATGATTCCTGATCCCATCACCATAACGGAAAACGCCTCTATCCAGGAGGCAATCGAGCTTATGAAAGTTAATTCTATCCGGCATCTTCCGGTGGTTGGAACGGGTAACAGACTAAAGGGTTTTGTTACTCTTTCGGATTTGAAACAGGGCTTTATTCCTTCCATGCTGGGAGATGTATCTCTTGCGGACTTGATCATAAGGGATCCTATTGTGGTTCGGCCCGATGATGACGTGGAGATTGC
>JAFDEW010000082.1 GCA_019310125.1 Deltaproteobacteria bacterium
TCCTGGCTTCCCTGGGGACTTTGGGGAGAAATTTCTTTTCAATGATCAGCGGGATGGATTTCCAGATGTTCGAACACTTCCGGGACGGGGAAGAGATATTGCTTGTATTGAGCTCGGAGCCCGAATCCAAAGGGGAAACGCCTGTGTCTTTTAAATTTAAAATATCCCTCTGTATTTTAGAAAGCATACTCAGCCCGTCCGGGTCCCGGAAGTGCTCGAACATCTGGCAATCCATCCCGCTGATCATTGAAAAGAAATTTCTCCCCAAAGTCCCCAAGGAAGCCAGGAGCCGGTTCCCCTTTTCCAGGTAGAGTTCCTCTACAGTTCCCGTTGAGGTTATGTATTTTTTCTGTATTTCTTTTACTTGCCTGGGAGAAACAATCTCGCCCCAGTATTCCCTGCAGGGGTTCATCAAAAAAAGATTCACCTGGGAAATTCGGGATAGTTCAATAAATGTCTCCAGATGAAACGGAGGCAAATAAGATATTCCGAATATGGATATGCGATGGGGAAGATTTGTTATTTCACGGGGGTGTGTTCTGATCTTTTCAAGAAGGGTTTTTCGCATCCGGGCGCGATGCAGGCTTTCTGTTCCCGATGAAATTTCTCTCCAGAGCTGTGCCTGCCAGTGGTCTTCCTCGCCTTTTTCCCATCTGAATATCATTTCCGGCCGGAAAACAAGATACTGGTCAAACAAATCGGCTATTTTTTGCGAAATCTGAAAGCGCTTCATCCCGTTTTTATCATGGACCAAATATCTTTTCAGGCGTTCATACCCCGGCAAATCAATGGAGGACTGCAACACATTCATAATCTTGAAGGTCATGATAACCGGATCAAACGGGGAGTCTTCCGGCAGATCCGGAATTATTTTTTTAACAATTTCCTGTAAAAACGGGTTGGGAAAAAGAAAAGAACAGTTGGCGCAAATGCGGTTGTAACCGGCGATTTCCATGGAAACCCAGCGCTCCATTCCCCTGCTCTGAACAACGATAATCTCCGGAACAAGCGGAGACGGCAGAGGGTCTCTGACAATCCGTGCCAGTTCTTGGGCAAGAATCTCCATGTGATTGCTGGTATATATTTTAAGGTTATGCATGGATAGTCCTATATTGACAATCTATCACCTTTCTGAAAGGATTGTAAAGAGGACACTACCCTATAATCAGGGTAAACGCATTTGATTTCGGCCCAGCGGAGCGACGGCGTGTTTCTCTTGGAAACCGACTGACTGTTTGAAGGGTTTTAGCACGCGTTCGCCCGAGCCGAATGAAATGATGGCTTAAAAAATTAATGGGATAATTTAGCGACGAATTGTTCTTAATAACTCCGGCGCGGCTCGGGCTTACGGGTTCTTAAGCACAAGTTTCAGTCGGTTGAAAAGAGATATACGCCGTCGTGGAGCGGTCTCCCTATATTGGGATTCAAATGCGTTTCCACCGGAACCTTGGAATCCTGAACCTCTGAACCTCTGAACCCAGAACCCGGTTTTAGATAAATCACCAATCTGGTATTTACATTTATTCGTGTTATGTGATATCGATTTAAATTCCTTAGCAGGTTAAAAATACAGTGCATAAAAAGGAGTAATATTAATGAAAGAAATCAGTGAAATACATTTACCGGATGACGTTCGCTATACAGAAGATCATGAATGGGCCAGACTTGAAGGAGACAAAGTCAGAATAGGCCTTGATGACTACGCCCAGGATCAGCTCGGAGACATTGTTTTTGTGGAGCTGCCCCAGGTGGGCGATACCTTTAAACAGGGTGAGGAATTTGCAACCGTGGAATCGGTCAAAGCGGTTTGCGAGTGCTACATTCCGGTCAGCGGAAAAATTATTGCCGTAAACACCGCCCTTGAAGAA
Source organism: Deltaproteobacteria bacterium (assembly GCA_019310125.1). GTDB lineage: Bacteria > Desulfobacterota > Desulfobacteria > Desulfobacterales > UBA11574 > S5133MH16. Next base: position 1,869 of record JAFDEW010000082.1, read on the forward strand.
TCGCCGGAACTGGTAAACAATAGTCCTTACGGCGATGGCTGGTTTGTTGAAGTTAATCCCGGCGATTTATCTGAAATGGAAACTCTCATGACCCATGACACCTGCTTGGAAAAGCTGAAAGGAGCAGAATAAATGATCTACTTGCCTCATACCCATGAAGATATTTTTTCAATGCTTCAGGTTTTGGGGGTTGACAAGCTTGACGATCTTTTCTCCACAGTGCCCGAGGATTGCCGTTTCAATGGCGATTTAAATCTGCCGGAGGCCATGAATGAATGGGAGTTAAACGATCACATGTCCATGCTTTCCCACACTATGGCGGTTTCTCCGGAATACAAAGTATTCTTGGGTGCGGGCAGTTATGAACACTTTATTCCTGCGTCGGTATCTTACCTGCTGGGTCGTTCCGAGTTTGTGACATCATATACCCCATACCAGCCGGAAATGAGCCAGGGAACTCTCCAGGCGATTTATGAATATCAGACGCTGGCTGCCCGGCTTCTGGGCATGGAAGTCGCAACCGCTTCCCATTATGACGGCGCCACGGCCCTGGCCGAAGCACTCCTGATGGCGGTTCGTATCACCAAACGAAAAAAAGTCGCCATTTCAAGCCTGATTCATCCGTTATATCGTCGCGTGGTTCAAACCTATTTTGAGCCCGCCGGCTATGAGGTTGTGGAACTTCCTTATCTCAATACCGGTGTCACCGATGCTACAGGGCTTGATGAAATGGATGATCTTGCGGCCGTGGCTATCCAGTCACCCAATTTTTTCGGTTGTATTGAAAATCTTCGGGCCCTTGGGCAAAAGACTCATGATACAAAGGCCCTTTTTGTGGTTTCATTCACCGAAGCCCTTGCGTACGGGCTCTTAAAAAGCCCCGGCAGCCAAGGCGCCGACATTGTAGGCGGGGAAGGACAAAGCCTCGGCATTAACAGTTCCTTCGGCGGACCCGCTCTGGGAATGCTCGCAAGCATCAAAAAGCACATGCGCAGCTTGCCGGGTCGGCTGGTCGGTAAAACCAAAGACCTGGATGGAAAAACAGGCTTTGTGCTGACCCTTGCTACCAGGGAACAGCATATCCGTCGGGAAAAAGCAACGTCCAATATTTGCACAAACAACAGCCTTTGTGCTCTGGCGGCCGCCATGTATATGGCTTCCTTGGGGGGTACGGGCATACGGAAACTTGCCCAGCTCAATCATGACAAAGCCGAATATCTCAAAAAGGAACTGAAAAAGGCGGGATTTACCATCACCTTTGACAGCCCTACTTTCAATGAATTTGTTGTTGAATTCCCATCAGGCTTTGAAGCCAATCACAAGCACCTTTTAGAGAAAAAGATTGTCGCGGGTCTTTGTCTGGCCCCATACTATCCTGAACTTGCCAATCATTATCTTTTGTGCGTCACGGAAACCCGGTCAAAGGACGACATGGATGCCCTGGTCAGAGAGGTTAAATCATGAAAGAATCTTTAGGCACCACCGGTCTGTTGCTTAATGAGCCGCTCCTTTGGGAAAAAGGAAAAAAGGGAAGATGCGGTTTTTCTCTTCCCCGTCGCGATGTTGAACCCTGCTCCCTTGATGAAGAATTCATGGGTGAAGGTCCTGACTTTCCGGATTTGAGCGAGCTTGACGTTGTGCGCCATTATACCAGACTGGCCCAGTGGAATTTCGGGGTGGATACCGGCATGTACCCGCTGGGTTCATGCACCATGAAATACAGTCCCAAGACCAATGAAAAACAGGCAAGCCTTCCGGGATTTACAGGGGCGCATCCCCTCCTTCCTTCGGGTCTGTCCCAAGGGGCGCTCAAAATCATATTTGAACTTGAGCAATATCTTAACGAGATTACCGGCATGCACGCGACGACCCTTCAACCTGCGGCAGGCGCACATGGAGAACTTACCGGAATGCTCATGATTTGTGCCTATCACAAGAAGCAGGGAGAACAACGTTCAAAGATTATTGTCCCGGATACCGCCCACGGCACAAATCCCGCCAGCGTATCCCTGTGTGGTTTTCGTCCGGTGCCCGTAACCTCCAATGAACAGGGAATCCTTTCTGTGCAGGCCGTCTCCGAAATCATGGACCAGGACACCGCCGGAATCATGGTAACCAATCCCAACACGCTGGGTCTTTTTGAAGAAAATATCCAAAAGATTGCCCAAATCGTCCATGACAAAGGCGGACTGGTCTATTGTGACGGTGCAAATATGAATGCGGTCATGGGTGTGGTAAAAATGGGAGACATCGGGATAGACGTAATGCAACTGAATCTGCACAAGACTTTTTCAACACCCCATGGAGGGGGAGGGCCCGGTTCCGGTCCCGTTAGTGTGGCAAAGCATCTCGAACCCTTTCTTCCTGTCCCGCGCGTGATCGAAAAAAACGGCGCCTATATCCTGGCCGAAGATTATCCGGATTCCATAGGCAAAATTTCGGCCTTCCATGGCGCTTTCGGTGTTATTATAAAAGCCTACAGTTATATTCGCAGAATGGGGCCTGAAAATCTGAAAAAGGCCAGCCAGCTTGCTGTGTTGAATGCCAATTATATTAAGGAAATGCTAAAAGGGACATTGCATCTTCCCTACGACAGACCGTGCATGCATGAATGTGTTTTTTCCGATAAACATCAAGCGGCTCAAAAAATAGCGACTCTGGATATGGCCAAGCGACTGATGGATTACGGATTTCATCCGCCCACGATATATTTCCCCCTGGTCGTACCCGGCGCCATCATGGTCGAACCCACTGAAACGGAGTCCAAAGAGACTATCGATCAATTTATTGAAGCGTTCAAGGCCATTGCGAATGAGGCCGTGGAAAATCCGGACCTACTTCATGATGCCCCAAAAAGCTGCAAGGTAAAAAGACTGGATGAGGTAACCGCAGCGCGAAAGCCCTGTCTGGCGGGATGAAGTAAAAATCCTGGCCCAAAGGATCAGTCTTTTGTTATTCTCATAGGGGGATTTGCTTTTTTGAAAGTTCATTGACTTATTGAAATTCCAAATAACAAATCCCAATAAACAAACAAATAATAATGACCGAAATTCAAAATCCCAAACAAAAAAAAGATCGGTTTGTCTACGGGCCAGAGGAAATCGGTTTAGAATTTGGAATTTGAGATTTATTTGTAATTTGGTGCTTGGGATTTGTTATTTTGTATACCAAACGTCAAAGCAGAGCCAGAGAACTCTGATCTGGCCCAATTGACCAGGTTTTTCAAGTTAAACCAAACATGCCATATTTCAAAACAAAAGACGGTTGCTCTATCTTCTATGAAACGCAAGGGTTTGAATCATCCAAGCCGGTGGTTGCTTTTCTGAACGGAACCCTGCAGAATACCGTATATTGGAAACCATATTCTCTGGCCTTCAAAGATCGGTTCCGGGTGCTGATGTACGATGCCAGAGCCCAGGGAAAAAGCGATTTGGGGGAAGGCAAATTATCGCCGGAGGGACACGCCGAGGATTTCTCCGAATTACTCAAACATCTAAAAGTTGAAAAGGCGCATCTTATCGGATTGAGCCACGGGGCGAACGTAGCACTTGCCTATGCCGCTCATTCACCGGAAGGTGTAGATCGGCTTGTATTGTGCAGTGCCGGTACCAGGCAGACCTGTCGCACCAAACTGATTCTTCAGTCATGGCTTAAAGTACTAAAAAGTTCTGATCTTGAGACTCTGGCATGGGTGTCGCTTCCGGTTGCTTTCGGGGAAAACTTTTTGAAGCAACAACAAAGAAACCTGGACCATATGGTAAAAGCCATCGTCAAACGAAATAAAAAACAGGCGATCATTGCACATCTTGAGGCAATAAGTAGTTACCCGCCATTGTCCCAAATCGCACAAAATGTGCATCACCCTGTCCTGGTTGTTTCGGGCTCCGATGATCTGCTAATAAACGAATCAGACGCCAAGGAACTGGCCATGGTTTGTGGTGGACAGCATAACCACCTCACGGGAATCGGCCATTCTATTCCGGCTGAAGCCCCGGAGGTATTCACTAAAACAGTGTTGCAATTTCTGGATAGAGCATAACAAGGGTAAGTAAAGAATCCCGGCCCCATAGGACCGGGCTTTCAAGATTAAATAAATATGTTACTTTGCCAAAACCAAATTCAAAACGCTCAAGAACCTGTGTCGGATCGTAAATGGCTCTGTGTTGAACTTCCAGTTATCGACTACAAGGAGGCATGGCATCTGCAGAGTAATCTTGTGGCTGCAAAATATCACAAAACTATCCAAAAAAATGTCGTGTTGTTATTGGAGCACCCGCCTGTTTTCACCCTGGGCCGTCGGGGGGGATTGAACAACCTGCGGGTTTCCGAAAATTTTCTCGAAAAAGCCGTCATTCCGGTAATCCAGGTGGAACGGGGCGGCAATATTACGTTTCACGGACCCGGCCAACTGATCGTGTATCCCATCATTCATCTTCAAACGGCCAAGCTGAGCGTGGTCCATTATGTTGAAAATCTCGAAGAGGTTATGATCCGGACGGCTGCAGACTGGGGAATCACGGCGATACGGAATTCGCTTAACAGAGGCGTGTGGGTCGGCAACAAAAAATTGGGGAGCATCGGGATCGCTATTCGGCGGGGTATTTGCTTTCATGGCATGGCATTAAACGTCAACACCTCACTTGAGCCTTTCCAGTGGATAACTCCCTGCGGTCTTGAGAATACCGAGATTACCTCTATGGAGATAGAGCGTTCCGGAAACGTATCCATGAAGCAAGTACGTGAGAGGGTGAAGCACCATCTGGAAGCAGTTTTTGACATTACACTGATAATGACACGCCTTGAGAAATTGAAAATAGATGAATCAAAGTCAGACACATAAACGGCGGGCAGCAAAACCCCCCTGGCTTAAACGGCGTCTTCCAACAGGACCCGTCTATGAAGAAGTGAGGGCGCTCCTAAATAACAGCCGGCTTCACACGGTTTGCCAGGAAGCCCGATGCCCCAACCTCTGGGAATGCTTTTCCCGACACACGGCAACCTTCCTGATCATGGGGCCCTGTTGCACCCGTAACTGCCGGTTCTGCAATGTCGCTCACTCACAATCGCCAGCCCCCCCCGACTCCGGAGAGCCGGTTAGGGTTGCCCAAGCCGTAAAAGACCTGGGATTACGCTATGTGGTCATCACTTCCGTCACCCGGGACGATCTGGCTGACGGCGGGGCCGGTCTTTTTGCAAAAACCATTAAAGAGATCCGCGCGAGAATGCCCCATACCCTTATGGAAGTTTTGATCCCGGATTTTCAAGGGAATAAACATGCACTTCGAACGGTTATAGAGGCTCATCCCCATGTTTTGAACCATAATCTTGAAACGGTCCCTCGTCTTTATCCCCGGGTTCGACCGGAAGCCGACTATGAACGCTCCCTTTTACTACTGAAGCGCGCTACGCATTACCAGCCTTCCATTCTCACGAAATCAGGTCTTATGCTCGGACTCGGAGAATTTCCCGATGAAGTGGAAAAAACCCTGCAGGACCTTCTTGACTCGGGATGCAGCCTCCTGACCCTTGGTCAATATCTTCAGCCCACAAGGGAACACCTGAAAGTTGAACGCTTTATTCCCCCTGAAGAATTTGATGGCTGGAAAAAGGCCGCTCTTGAAATGGGATTTTCCGAGGTTGCCAGCGGGCCGCTGGTGCGCAGTTCTTATCGTGCCAGAGATCTCTATCAGAGCCTAACCCGGATAAACCGGAAAAAACAAATAACAAATCACAAAAAATAAACAAATCACAACACGCGGCGCACGCGCAGCGCAGGCGCTTGCGCCGCGTGAGCGCCTGCGCTGCGCGTGACCGAAATTCAAAATCCCAAACAAAAAATGATCGCTTCGCCTAAGGGCCGGCGGGAACCGGTTTGAAATTTGTATTTTTGAATTTGAGATTTATTTGGAATTTGGTGCTTGGAATTTGGGATTTTAGACACAAAACTCCAAGGCAGGGCCATTTTATCTCCGACCTGGATCAAAAAATCAGGAATGTCCTATGGTTTCAGATCGGCAATCATTTCCTTTATAATTGACATTACATTACGCCCTCTTTCCCGGGCGATTCGATGGGCATCTTCAACGATCCCGGACGCATGTCTTTCAAGTTCAACCCGGCTTGGCATGGGCATATTTTTTTTCTCGTATTGCCAGGTTAAGAACCGTATGGCCAGCCTTTTCTGTTGTTCTCTTATAAACCCCATCTAAAACCCCTTATCCGATCGATCCGGCCTCTGCTCTTCAGTTGGGTATGAATCACGGCTGTTGGAAATATGAAAATTCATGTTCGTCTGCGCTACGTATTTAGCTTTGGGGAAAAGGTGTCAGGTTTCAGGTGTCAGGGTCGAGAAACTTGAAGAGCTGAAACCTGAAACCTGAACACTGACAACTTACGATTGAACTCCATAACCAACAATCTTGATTTACACCCTCTTTAATTCATGTTCAGGGAAAATACATTTTTTTCGGTGCAGCGCAGCCACGGCGTGTTCTCCCTACACCAAAACCAAATGCGTTTACCCCGAGTTCACGTTATTTTGCTCTTGGCAAATAAATAATATCAATCTTTCCAACAGTAATCTGGGATTCTGCCTCGTGGATTTCAGACTCAAATCGGTTTGACTCAACAACTCAAGAACGGCAATAAGTTCATCCATGGCAAACCGTTCAGACTTTAAAAGCATCTGATAAACGGGATAAGGATTTTTAGGGTTTTTAGCAATAACAAGATCTGTACCCGGCCGGGATTTCTTTTTTTTACCCTTGGGTTTTAGTGGTTGATTATCTTTTCCCGCCTGTTTTAAAAGCATCCGGTCCCACGTTTCCAGTTGCCCCTGAAGATCAGCGTCATAAGCCTGGATGGCGGGCATAATCCTGCTTTTAAATTCATGGAACGGAACGCCTCCATGCCATTCCCGGCCATGGGGACTTTTAACAAAATCCTTGACCAGCAACAGCCTTCGAATCTGATTTGTTATTGCAGCAAGAACCTGAAGCGGATGAAGATTATCCGCAAGAAGCGTATCCAGAAAAAAGAGTGATGTCTCCATGTTTCTTTCTGAAACAGCATTTGTTAAATCGTATATGGGGTCCTTTTTTGTGCGCTTTAAAACAGACTCGATATCATCGGCCGTTATATTTTTTCTATCTCCCACATAACTGATCAACTTCTGAAGGTTATTTGAAAATGTTCGGAGGTCGAAACCGGTCATCTCATACAGGGCCATGTATGCATTCTTATCCATTCTTTTCCCGGATTGCTCAAGGATTTCATTCATCCTTTCTGAAAGAACCGCTTCCTGGGCCATCCTGTCGGCCCGGCGATCCCCTGTGGGAACGGAACAGTCGATGATCATCCCCTGCTCCCGGATGGTTTTAAAAAGCTTCCGGCGCTTATCCGCCATGTCCGTGGTAATGATAAGATGGTTCCCTTTGGGAAATCCTTTTTCCACGGCGTGTTGCAAAAGAGCGGCATTATCTTCTTGAGAAGCAATGGCAAGGCTGTTTTCCATGCAAAACGTCACGATTTTATCAATCCACTGGTCATCACCCAA